>CACEUX010000003.1 GCA_902562835.1 uncultured Fidelibacterota bacterium | reverse complement strand
TATTGGTGAGATTGGCTATATCAATAGAACTCAGAAGACATTAAAGAATTTAGAAGAAGGAAATTATAGTTGGCGCGTACGTGCCATAGATCATGGTCTTACCAGTTCTAACTGGTCCAATACGGATTATTTCTATATAGATGTGACCGCACCGGTTGTGGATACCATTCGAGCGAACTACGTCTCTGATGATCAGATCATACTTGTGGTCAAGTTCAAAGAGGATTTCTATCTCGATCTAAACACAGAGCCAACCGTTCTTGCTACACATCCATATTATCCAGACCTAGGTGAATCAGGACCGGAAGATGATTCACTTGTCGTAGAAAAACAAAGTTTTAATGGTGATGAATGGACAGGTGTTCTCATACTACCAGATGATTATAGCGGGAAAGCCATCCAGATACATGTTTATGGTGCTCAAGATGATCGTCAGAATAAAATGATGCCCACCTCTATTTTCAAAACGCCAGAAAGTATTATTTCTCAGTATGGTGGTACTGCGATCAGTGAAGATGGTACTGTTAGTATTCTTCTACCACAAAATGCTGTTACAGGTGATATTTCTATTTCTATAACTGGCCAGGATGTGCCCCCTGATACAAGCTCATTTATATATGAAGTAGACCGCGGGATAACTTACTTGATATCTGACCTTTATGATATCAAACCATTTGATCAGTCACTTAACAAGCCTGGTATATTGAGAATCGCTTTCCCGGATAGTATCTGCCTCATAACAGAACCACTCAACCAGTATTTTAACTTGGGACTTGAGGATGAAGAAACATGTATTGAGACAAGTGGTGAGTGGATCGCAATGCCAGATTCTGGAATGGTCCCATTTATAGGAATGGTTGATACATCCATTTCTGGAGTATTGCCTGTTTTAAAACTGGGTGGATCGCAAATATCTGTTAGCGGCAATCCATATATGCAGGTTCAGATAGATACTTTTGGCACTTATGGAGCATTTGTGTCAATGGATTCCACATTACTCTCTGACTCTATAGATATTGAATCAATTGTGTGTCAACCAAGGATCTTTTCTCCCGGGGGAAACGGTTCTGTATTTGAATTCACAGAAACCAATATCATCTACTCCCTAGATCAGACTGAGGAGGTAACAGCCAGGATATTTAACCTTTCTGGTCGTCTTAAAAGAATATTAAGACCAGAATTCCCATCTCGATCAGGGCATCAGGTTATGAACTGGGATGGAAAGGATTCAAATGGGGACATCGTACCAAGTGGCCTCTACATAGTGACACTTGAGAAAGAGGATAAGATCCTTAGGACTACCGTAGGTGTACTAAACCGATGAAAAGGCTTTTTCCAATTCTTTTTATTATGTCATTTTCTATAGGGCAATATGATCAATTGTTTGTTGGAACGCGTCCGCTTAGTATGGGCGGGGCCTTCATTGCCGTTGCAGATGATGCCAATGCCATTACCTGGAATCCCGCTGGACTTCCAGGTCTACGAAGATCAGAATTTACTTCTACCTATGCAAACTTATATAATCTAGGGATTGACCAATCCTACTTAGGCTTTGTAAGGCCATTTTCTGATAAGGTAGCACTTGGTTTTGATTGGTCTAGCGTTGGCTTTGATGATAATGAACTTTCCTATTCTGAAAATAAACTGAATTTTGCAGTAGGTGTACAGCCAAGTAAATTATTCTCATTTGGTTTTACACTTAAGTACCTCATGCGTGATATGCTTTTGGATGAAGCATCATATGGAAAAAGTTCAGGTATAGGGTATGATGCAGGTCTATTGATCCAGCCACTGAAGAATCTAAAAATGGGACTAGGGCTATATGACCTTGGCGGAACCTCTGTATCTTATAAAGATAAAACAACTGAGACCATACTAGGGCAAGCATTTAAACTGGGCATTAGCTATATGCCTATCAATGGTCTAACCCTCGCGGGTGATTTTGGAGACCGATTTCATCTTGGAGCTGAATATATTATAGCCAGCCGTGTTAGTCTGCGTGCCGGTGTACAACAAGATATGAGCGGTGATGAGAAGATCATGGTACCATCAGCAGGGCTTTCCATAAAGTTCAAGAGTATAGTCATGGAATATGGTTATGAAAGTCATCCATACTTAGAACCCACGCACCGTGTAACCTTTGCTCTACAATTAAGCCCAGCAGTCGTTAGCATTACAAAAACAACTATTTCGCATAATCCTATTTTTCGTTCTCTGCACCGATATTATGAGTCAGAGCCGTTTGTTAAGGTAGGGCTAAAGAATATCTCAGACGCGGACCTGCCTGTAAATGTATCATTATTTGTTCCTACCATGATGGACAATCCACATTCCGAATCTGTAACACTTCCTCCAAAATCAGATGAAGAATATGATATTGGAATTTCTTTTAGCAGTGATGTGCTTACATCAAAAAAGGCAACCTTTGATAACTTGGTACAGCCAGAGGTTAAAGTAAGCTATAAGCAAGGTGGAGAAGAGAAACTTGCTCAGAAAAAAATGGAATCCTCCTATGTTCTAGGTAAAGGAAAACTCACATGGAGCAACCCAGACATGATCGCATGCTATGTCACACCTGCTGATGCGGTCGTAGATAAATTTGCTAGAAATTTCATACAATATTATACTCCTGTATTGAATGATTATTTTGGTAGGAGTAATCTGGGACGTGCAATAATCCTTTATGATGCATTAGGTACCCATGGGCTAGTCTATAATATTGACCTTGAAACTCCTTTTTTAGATATTGCTGATGACAAATCTGCCTTTGATACAGTAAAGTATCCGGGGGATATGTTAAGAGACAAGATCGGTGACTGTGATGATCTTACTGCACTATATGGTTCGCTCTTGGCCAACCTGGGCATTGAATCCATGTTCTTAGATGTCTTCAAGCCTGGTGCGGGCCACATATTTCTTATGTTTGATAGTGGCATTAAGCCCGATGATGTAACTAAGTATTTTTTAGATGAGAATGAAGTTGTTGTTCTTAATGATAAGGTGTGGATACCGATCGAGGCAACTCTAGTAGGAAAACCCTTCTTCTCTGCCTGGAAACAAGGTTCTCTGAAATATAATGAGATGAAAGCTGAAAATTATGTTAACGAGATATCTGTTAAAGAAGCATCTGCAATTTATCTAGCAGGCTCTCATATCACCCCTGATATGCCTATGCCAACTATTGATGGCATCAACGATCTATTAAAAGAAGATATCAAGCAATATGGAATGTGGCTAGAACAGATCGTATATAATTCCGTTGGAAGTAGATTGATCGCAGCAGAAGATTATTATGATGCTGGTGTAAAGTATATGGAATTCAAAAGATTCAAAGAGGCGGTTGAAATGCTCGAAACGGCTATTAATATGAAACCTGTTTTTCCAGATGCAATCAATACTCTGGGTGTTTGCTACACCAAATTAGAAGAGTATGCAAAAGCCATTGAATTTTATGAAGAAGCCTTACAGCAAGCTGGTGAGCATGCAGGCTATATGTTAAATATAGCAATCACACAATTCATGCTTGGTAATAAAGGCCTTGCCAAACAGAAGTATGATGAGGTAGTAATGGTCGACCCTATGTTCGAGGGAAAGCTTGATAAAGTATTTGGCGCCGCAAAAGCAAGTATTGCTGGTCCAACAGATGGACCTACACTAAAGATCTCATCTGACCTGGAAGCTGAACTTGCAGAAGGATCCAGTAAGGGGTTGGTAGAGATAAAAGAAGCACCTAAAGATGTAGAACCCGAGGATATCAAGAAAGTTGATTTTAGGAAAAGAAGGGCACGAAGTGATAATACTGTTGGGGTTACTTTTGCCCGCTTAGGGAATTATTCAATGGCGATCGACTATTTTAAAAAGGCCATTAATAATGACTCTGAAGAAATGGATTATAAAGTGAATCTTGCCGTCGCCTTATATAGGATGTATAGATACGATGAAGCTGTAGAGTATTATGAAGAAGTAAAAAAGGCCAAACCTGAGTTAGTCACTCAGTTGGACTTTATTGAAAGCATGGGTGAGAATACGCCAAAGTTTGATAAATTCGACTAATTATTAGTAAGTTTGCACCAATATGAAGAATAAATTTATTGTTATAACATTATTTCTATCCTTTGGTACCCTATGGGCACAAGATGATGATCTTGACCTGGACATGGATGCCATGTGGGATAATACCGTATGGAATGAGATCGAAGATGTTGCAGATGCTGGATATGAGGTAGAAAAAGTAACTGCTGTTGCTGGCGTACGTGGTGCTGAAGCTGAAGATGAAGCACTCCACCACCTATACTATAGACAGTCTATGAAAGGTCCTAGTAAAGTAGAATTAAATAAGGCTCTTGGTAAACTGATCAATACTCTTACTTCACTTAAAGAGAAAGACCCTTCACATGCAAAGATCCCAGAGGTAACACATTACGTTATACAGATCTACAAGAAGCTTGAGGATAATTCAAAAGCAAGGGAATATGAAAAAGAGTTACTTGCAACCTCGCCTGATTCAAAATGGGCAAAGTATTATAAATAAACTAATTTTCAATCTTAAATAAAAAAAGCTCCATAAGGAGCTTTTTTTATTTAAATACTCTTTTATTCCCTTCTGGATCTACTATGATCCAACCTCCACCGGGAACCTGATTCCTTACTATACCCTCTCCTTTGACCGATCCATCAGGAAACCAAAATTTTGCTCTGCCTCTCGGTATACCATTAACGTAGCCTATCATCATTTCTTTTCTTCCATTTTCATACCATTGGGTCCACGTGCCATCCTCTTTCCCATTAGAATATTTTATTTTTAATGCTTTTTTACCATTTGCATGCCATTGAGTATACCATCCATCAGGTTCGCCATTGATGAATTTAGCTTTCAGAGACTTTTGTCCATTCTCATACCACTCGGTATATTTACCGTGTTCTTTACCATCAATGTAAAAACCAATTATAGATTTCCCCCCATTCTCATACCACTCTTTATAATGATCAATATATTTATTTTGGTCAAAGGTTGCTATTAGTTCCCTGTGCCTCTTATCACCATCATCGTACCATTGCTCAAATTTTCCATGCTTTTTACCTTTATCAAAATGTCCGATCATAATCGGCTCACCTATTTGGTTCAGGGTTTGCCAAAGGCCATGCTTCACCCCATCTTTAAATTCACCTGCACGCATACCAATATCTAATTGTTTAATGACTGGTCCAGTGTATGGAACATTATCAAGATAATATACACCCGCAAGAGAGTCTAAGTAACCCCACTCAACTGCTTTAGGAGTATCTTCGCCATTTATATAGGCAATACTTAATAAGGTAAATAGAAATTTGTATATATAACTCAACGTAATATCCAATTCTTTTATGTGACAATCGCGGAAGTTAAAAATAATAGAGAATTTTACTAAAAATAAAAAAGGGGCTTTGATGCCCCTTTTTAATAGAAAAGTAATACTCTACTTTAATAAGATCATCTTTTTAATCCCTCTGAAGCTTCCACTATTTAAACTATAGATATATACACCAGCTGCCACAAGAGACCCAGTATCATTCGTACCATCCCACTGAACAAAGTGGTAACCAGCAGACACATTTTCATTTACAAGTGAACGAATCTGCCTTCCCATCATATCATAGATCAAAATAGATACGGTTCCACTTTCAGGGATATCATATCTAAGAGTGGTCGTAGGGTTGAAAGGATTCGGATAGTTCTGATGAATAGCGAAATCCTGTGGAAGTCCATGAATATCTTCTAGGCTTAATAATGCAATATTTACAACCTCAGAAGGATCACCTTCATTCTCATGTATATCAACGGCAGTGACCGTATAATAATATTCTCCTAAATCAGTTATATCATCAGAAAAGGCCGGATCGTTACTTTCACCAATGAAATACGTCTCATCAATATTAAAGTCTGGTATGTCACTTCGGTAAATATTATAGTGTGACAGGTCATTTGCATCAGACATTTCCCAGTTTAAGTTAACAACACCATCTAAAAGCACTGCATTAAGCCCTGTTAGCATTCCTGGAAAAATATTATCAACAGAGTATCCAGATGATGGCTCGCTGTCGAAATTGCCTTCATCCATGTTTGCTACCACGCGGTAAGTGGTTATTGCATCATTTTCACTCGTTGAATCAGCAAGCGTTGTTGCTTCTACCACATAAACATTACTTGCATAAGCACCAACTGAGTTTAGCCCTACCCACTGATCTCCATCTAGACGTTCAATAGTATACATTTCTGTGCGACCCAAACCATCTGTATCAAAGATCGATCTTTCAAAAGTGATGTATACCCTTCCTCCCTGATCATTAGGAATATCTTCAATACTAAGAATATTAGCATCTGCTTGGATCGTTCCTGTACATCCATAGCCAAGTGCACCCATAGGTTCTCCCCAACTTGTGACAGCTGGAGACATTTCATCTATAGAGAAATTTCCATTATCGGGTTCACAAAAGAAAGGCGGACTACTCATCACATTTGAATATTCTGCGTAGGATAATGTGTCTGTAAATACTCCATTCTCTCCTCCCTGGACAGTAGTTTCATGTAAATGAAGACCGCTCCCATTATTATCCCATTGTACTGCTGCCAGAGAATTCGGTCCTGGGTTACCCCAGACAATGGATCCATGCACATCAGCATATGACCCACCACCAACAGATAAGGCACTTCCATAAGCAGCTATATTCCCGGCAAAGGTACAGAAATTAAAATAAACATTAGAGCCACTCCATACAGAGAATCCACCTGAGTTAGAATTCCCGCCTGCAAGATTTGCGTGGTTATTTACGATTAAACAGTGATCCATATAGCCGCCACTTACTTGGGAAAATCCTCCTGCCGCTGAATAGCCCTGGGACTCATTCCCAATAAAAGCACTATTATAGACAGATGTGTATGTATTACCACGGACCCTTAGACCCACATTATATTCACCAGAGTTCTGAACAAAGGTAACGCGGTCCATATATACATCCATATAGGCGCCATTACTGGCTCCTATATATGCACCTGCCCCGGCGCGGGCACTATTAGCCATAAAAAGTGTATTTGAGATTGAAACAAATCTATTTGAAAGTGAATCATAACTACTGACTTTCATAGCGCCACCATCAAAGTTGTTTGTACTATTATTCGTAAACATACAGCTATCGATGACAACATTAGAATTGGTTGCAAAAAGCGCGCCTCCTTCAGATTCAGCTGTATTACTTACAAAGATATTATTGCCCAGCATTATGGAGCCGTTATTTATATAAAGTGCACCACCATTCACATCAGCAGACCCATTAGTAAAGGCAAATCCTCTTACTAACCAGTCTCCTTGAATGATCTCAAAAATAGTCCCCTGTCCATTACCATTGATCACCGTTGAATCTGATCCAGCGAAAGAAAAAAGCATCCCTGAAATATTACTGGCACTGATATTTTCATTGTAGACACCTGGCCCTACTAAAATCATATCACCATCATTCATTTCATTAAAAGCATGACCAATTGTGGCAAATGGACTATCAAATGAGCCATCTCCTGTTGAGTCATTACCGACACCTGTCCATACCAGAATCATGCCAGGTTCTGGCGGAGCTTCAGCTGGATATCTCCAGTAACTAAACCCACCACCATTATTACCGGCTGTCCAACTTTCCATCTGTATATCATAGAACATATTCTCTTCTAGACACCATAGTGAAATGGTCTGTCCCAACACGCTTGGTGGGGAATAATTCACTGCTTCAACCCATTCAACATAGTCTGCAGTTGTAGACTGATCAGTAGGCATGGGTGACCATAATGTGCCCGCTGGCCCATTACCATTATAACTATCTTCAGTATATGGGTTAAACAGACCCTGATTGTCTGCCCGAGTGATCGCTACGGCTTCAGTAATATGGTCCCAGTTATCCGGGTCAGTATAATCTGCATAGTCCTCTTTGATGAAGTAAACTGAGGAACTATCATCAACGTCATTTACCTCTAGTTCTACAATAAATGATCGTTGAAAATCGTTGGGAAGATCATTCCAGAGTCCATTGCTTACCATTAGCTCTGCATAGTGTTCATTACCACCTGAGTTATTTGGCTCACCATCATTCCAGTTTGTGTAAACCACCTCTTCTCCAGTGACCCATTGCCAATTACCTTCCTCCTGTTCATCAGTGAGCCCGATCCACCCACCATAACTATTGAGAGAGTCTAGCGAGGCTCGTATGAAATTATTCTCTGTCAAGGAGGTAATGGTTGCTAGATATAGGTCAGCACCTTCACCCACTTCGACGGTATCTGTGAAATAATGAGCTTCATACCATGAAAGTGAATCTAAGGAGGCATAATAATGATGACCTTCAAATTCTCCTAAATACTCAAATCCGTCAGCGTCATCATAATCGCCATCATCGTCTCCACCTTCCCAATCAAAACCATAGGCTTGATCCCAGAAGTCGACAAAGTCTAAGTAATAAGCATTCCCATTGTAGGCAACTGTCACGTTACCACCATCCCACTCAGCTTCTTCACATGATACTGCATAGACCTCTCCGATGTCATGAACCCCATTATCATTAGTATCAATGAACTGAAAATAATAAGCATTAAATCCGTAGTAGCTTGACCAGGATTCAAAATCTGATTGAGATCTTATAATGACACTTGTGTCAGGGGTCATATCTGATAGGTTTCCAGCACATTCATCACAATCAGAACCCATAGTGGTGAATACTGACCCATATTCTGCATACATACTATCTACAGATGTAAAATGGAACTCAACGCCACCACTAGTTGAATCTTCATCATCCCCTCCATCACCAAATTCAAAGGAAAGGAATCTATACGCATCCACTGTATCAATGGATATTGACTGAGTATGGAATTCTCCGTCATAGTTAACAGAGACATCATATTCCTGGTATGGGTCTAGAGCAGTGCCAATATCACCCCACACATTTGTTTCTCCATTATAAATTGGTTCGCCAGTACTATCAGATATAGTAACGCTGGTCAAAACAGAGACAAGAGAATCCTGTTCATTATATTCTTCTACTCCAACAATCAAGAATCCATAATCATCTCTAGGATGTAAAATCATCTCTATATTATCCTCAGACGCTCCATCTGGTGTCATATAAAAAACACCGCCATCCCAAAGATCTAAATAGGTCCCATTATCATTATTTTCATAAGCATAAGCACTCCACATCCCGATGCCTAATTCTGCAGAAGCAGTTCCTAAACTATCTGTTTCTGCAATAATTAACGTATCTAATTCTGTTGAGAAATAACACACTGTTGCGCTGTCAATTAAGTTGCCTAAATGGTCTACTACTGTCGCCTGAGCCATTTGAGATTCATCTTGGTGGTCTGTGTTAGTTACATATTGAAGTGTGTTTGAAAGGAGTTGTATGACCTCTGATGAAGCATCAGGCCCGAAAATATTGAATCCAAGGTAGACTGCTCGGCCATCACCGATCTGGTCTGCTGTGATCCCGCGCGCATTACTATTGACCGCAGCAATATCTGTAAAAGTTGTATCAGTGACATATGCAAAATATCCCCAACCATTATAGTGCCAGAACCCGTATGAATGAAAAGTTTCAGGGAGGCCCGCTGTCACAGGATGACCTAGGTCGTTCAAAACTATCTCCACAGTATCCAGACCAACATTTTCCCAGGCATTTGGAAACCAGTTAAAATGATCCCCATTTTGGATATACCCCTTACCTGATTCTATCCAGCTAGATATATTGCTTACTTCATCCCCATCACAACCGCCACCATATCCAGCAATAATAGCATCTGCATCAATTTCGATTGCCTCTTCAACACTGTTAACACTAACTGGATCATACTCTAGATCAATTAAAGTTTCTTCTAATTCAGCAGTTCCATCATTTGCATAGTTACATAAGATCGCAATGATCGGCCAGTCTCTTTGGTCTCTTGTTAATGTAAGCCTGTGAAATGATTGCGCACTCTCAACTTTTGTACCTGAAACTTCACGTTTTTCTTGTGTACCAACAATGTGAGCAATATCAGCGAGATTTAAGTTCTTTTTTAAATTGTTATCAACATGGAATCTGTTACGGGTCTGGTCTGGGATAATTTGATTAAAATATTTTGTTCTCAGATGGTCATTGGTTGGGATATCACTTTTTAATTGACCATTATTCGAATTCCTTGTAATTGAGATCTTTCTTGGGCTATTATGTCTTATCCTTAGATCAAGAGACTCCGGGTCGAACGGCCGTTCTCTTTTTGTATTTTGTTTTAGATCAAGCTGTTTAGGAAAATTCTTCTTTAAGACTCTCATCACTTTTGAATTTGCATCAGTATTTATCTTATGCATTTCATTTTGAAACAACTCGATCCGCTCTTGGTGACCTTTTAAAAGGCTCTGATCACTCACACCATTACTCATTTTCTGCGGTTCAACAGAAATATTAGAATCATTACCTGGACCATTAAACTCACGTTCATTATTTGATGCTATTAGAAAAGATAAGGACAGTAATAGAACTGGGCGGCTCATATAAAACTCCATTTTAAATTTTTAAAAGATCACGAATAACGGCCTTGATGTAAAGGAAGGTAAAAAAACTTTATTTATGCTACAAATAATATAGTATTTGTTTAGCATTTCTGTGATACCAAACACAAGCATCTTATAGGTCAACCTTATATGTCCTGATCTCAAACGGAGCAAGGGTGATCTCGTATTTCCCATCAATTTCTAAAGGCGTATCAATGTTATTCCACTCCATGAGATCACACTCTGTGATTGTACCATCTAGATGAAGAAAACCACTAGAGCTTCTACCATGCGTCTCGATGATCCTAATGATCAATTGATCTTCTTTTTCTGCTTTTTTCAGGACAGATAATTCTAGACCATCCCCTGTTAGCTTTATTGGGATATCTAAATCAGTACTCACACCCTCAAATAGTATAGGCTCTTGGTTTAAACATGAGGACTCACTAATGACACCTGAATGAATTAGATCATTGTCATGTGGCAGTACGCTATAGGTAAAAGTATGCAATCCTTCATCAGCATCTGGGTCTGGATTACTTGGTGAACGTAGCAAATTCAGGTCTAAAATATTATCATGGACCATGTAACCGTATTTACAATCATTCATAAGAGCAACGCCATGGTCATGATCGGAAAGGTCTGCATATTTGTGACCCACGACCTCAAACTTTGCTTTATCCCAGCTGGTATTGCGATGTGTGTTACGCTTTACATAGCCATATTGAATATCGAAAGTCGCTTGCTCTGATCTTATGGAAACAGGAAAATGTACACGAAGCATTTTATGCTTTTCATTCCATTCTACATAGGTAGCAAAATCAAGCCTCTTGGAATGAGGGTATAGAGATACCAACTGCTCTATACTTGACCCGCCAATGGAAAAGCTGAGTTTTATTTGTTTGGTAACCTCTCCATTTACTGATGTTTCAACCTTAATTGCTTTTGCAGTTTCGATTAGGGCCTCCCTATAGAAAAAATCAACATCCCAGGCATCCCAGTTATTAGGACGATCTTCATAAAGGGATAGAACATTACCTGAGTTAGATAAAAATTCTTTATTTAAAACCTTATCATACATGGATATAAGTTGGCCAGTTTGGTCAAATTCATATTTAATCAGGTCATTCTCAAGAATAAGGTCTCCACTCTTATTACCTTTCAGGTCTGCTTTATTACCCTTTTTGAATGTTGTAAATGATAAAGGATCCAATTCAACCGCAGCAAGAATACCACTACCATCATTTTGAAGTTGAATGCCTTCACCATTCTGACCTAACAATGAATATCCATGAAAGGATTCTGGCAGGCAGATGGCACCTTTCCATGTGTATGAAAGTGTATTAACCAAAACAAATGAGTTATCATCCTTTTTAAAAAGTTGCTCCCCTGATTGTTTGATCAATGCATCGCAGCCTTCATGGATCTGCTCGTACTCTTTGTGAGTGGTCTGATAAACCAGATTAATGCTCGAGCCAGGAATGATATCATGGAACTGGTTTATAAGTAATTTTTTCCACATCTGGTCTAACTCTTCTTCAGGGTATTCCGTAAACGGTAGACAGGAGTAAAGCATCTCAACTGCGCGCAATTTCCACTCAAGCTTTCTATTCTGTTTTTTAACCAGTCCATGGGTAGTAAGAGTACCTCGGTGCAGTTCTAGATAAAGTTCACCTACCCAGGTCTCTACAACATCTTTATGTTCTTCCAGTCTGTCAAAAAAGTTCTTTGCGGTATCAAAACGAACCCTTGGAGCATTTTCAAGATCTGACATGCGTCTACCAAGTTCAATATTTTCTGGCTTAGGTCCTCCACCACCATTGCCAACACCAAAAAGAGATATGAACTCATCAAGTTTATCTTTCTCTTTGAAGCCTGTGACCGCAGGCAATAGAAATTCCGTGTCAAGCTCACTATTATACGTATTCTCTGGAGGAAAATGTGTTAGTACCTCAGAGCCATCAATACCTCTCCAATTAAAGGTCTGATGAGGGAACTCATTAAATTGGCTCCATGAAAGTTTTTGAGTTAAAAAATAATTGACCCCTGATTTTTTAAGTATCTGTGGCAAAGCAGCAGAATAACCAAAAACGTCTGGCAACCACAGGTTATCGACCTCAATATCAAATTCATCTTTGTAGAAGTTCTTCCCTTTTAAAAATTGTCTGACCATTGATTCGCCACTAATTAAGTTACAATCAGCCTCGATCCACATTCCGCCCTGTAGCTCCCAGTTTCCAGACTTAACAGCATCCTTTATACGTTCATAGATCTCGGGATATTGATCTTTCATAAATTGATAATGCTGTGGCATGGATGCACCAAAGATATATTCTGGATATTGTTCAATTATACTTAATTGAGTTGCATAAGTACGTGCACATTTCCTCACGGTCTCTCTTACTGGCCAGAGCCATCCTGTATCGATATGAGCATGCCCGACCGCAGACACCTTCAAGTCTGAGGCTGAAGACCCTTTACTTAATTCTACCTCAAGAAAAGAGCGTGCTTCTTTAGAATTGGACCGATTATCACAAAATGCATTTATACAATTATTTAATGCCAAGATTGCTCTTGAACGCCTTACTGATCTCTCATCAAGATGTTTTATTAATCCAAGGAGAATTCTTGTATCGAGATAGAGATGCCAAAGCTCATTGTCAAAGATACCGAACTTTATCATCTCAACTTTAGCATCAAACCAACCATGGCGCTTTGGACTATCTTGCTCAGGGTCAGGGTCGGTAAACACGCCAAATAATGAGTTAGCTGCAGCCTCAACCCAAAGTTCAATATTCTCTCCTCCAATGCAATTATCAATCAGAGGAACCCGTGGTCGAGAAAAATTAGGGTCCCAGATAGATGCATTGGTTATTCCCTGAATGACCTTACCATCATTATTGAATACAAGTCCTTCGCCGGAAAAATCCAAATTTGCAGCAATGCTCTTGCCTTTCCATTCTTCTGGTACTTGCCCTTTCAAATGGAACCATGCGCTTTCCCACTTACTTCCCCATGCATCACCTTTCTTTATGGTTTTATAATCAAGAGAGAGCCTATCCTTGAATGGAGTAGCTTCTTTTGACCAGCCATATTGAGCATTAAAATCTCTTTGGTCATAGATAAATAGACCTGGCAAGCGGTCATACCATTTTCGAATCCTTTGGAGAATCACTTCTGTTTCTTTCTTATTCATAAATTATTCCTCTGATACCCAGCCATCGTCTTCATGATCTCTATGGTCTGAGCTTAATTTAGCCATCATAATTTTCAGATCATTGAAACCACCTATTGTAAACCATATCAAGGTGATCGTAGCCATGAAAATGTGGATGAAAATATAATTTTTCCAGAACGTCATCCAGGCAGCATTGCTTACATCATTATAAAGGTTATATGTAGTACCAATAATAAATACAAGCGTCCACATTCCTGTCCATACATAATTAATAATATATATAAACTTATCTGCCTTGGTAAATTCTTTTCCCATCATGAAGATCTTCCAGCCTAATTCCGTTTTCTCATTTACAACTTTTGTCTCTCCCTCAATTGCATATTTACCACGATTCAAAAGTTTGTCCATGTCGAATGGTTCTTCTTTTGCCACTAACGACACTCCGATGTAAGAAAGAGCGGATAGTCCCATACTGATCCCCCAGTATTCTTGACCATTTATATCCCTAATGTAAATAAACATGCCTTTTAGAGCGCTAAATGATGAGAGGTCCAATAGCCAATCCGAGGATATTTGTTTGACCAGGACACCTCCAACACTAATAAAAGCTCCTACAATCATGGCGGTCCATGCGGCACTGGTCGTTCCTCGCTTCCAGTAGAGCCCACCAATTATAACAGCGCCTGAGCCTCCTGCAAAAATAGCAGCGGTAATAGCAAAAAAAAGTGCGATTTTCTGATTCTGCTGAAATAATAGACTAAAGAGAAATATGAAGATGGCCACTCCAAATATGGCATATCTCAACACTTTTAAGTGAGTATCCTTATCGAAAGGTTTATCGCGGAACGGCATGATCACATCTTGAATAAGGATAGTTGCCCAAGAATGTAGATAAGTATCATGCGTACTAATAAATGCAGCAAGCATCAGTGCAGCAAAAGCACCCAGAAGACCTGTGGGCAATACGGTTGATAGCACTATTGGGCCACGCATCTGAGAACGAAGAGTGTCTGTATCTAATTTATCTAGAGACATATTTACAGTATTCGCTATATCTTGGTAGGAAGAATGATTCATGAATACATAGATCATCACTGGTACGAGTAAAAAAAATAACCCTTGTGGTAGACCTCTAAAACCAGCAAGTACAGCACCCATCTTTGCTTCGTGTGCACTCTTAGCAGAAGAATTATATGCTTGACTACCTTGCCAACTCATGCTGCTATACATGATCCCAATGATCCCAATCAAAAAATACCAAAAGTTAAAATCCTCTACGTGGCTTGTTTTGAATGGATTGATCCTAGATGAATTCTGATACTTTTCGTCTATGTCATCTATTTGTTCTTGCTGCTGTTCCATTGTTAGATCTTGGAAAGATTCGTTTGAACTCAAAGTCTGGATCTCTTCTTTGGCTAGTTTTATCGGTGTCTGCTCTAGTGAATCGGTTACCTGGTCCCAGCCAATATTGAAAAATAAATAGAGCGCCACAACAAGAAGTACAAGCGTCGCAAATATACCCTGAAAAAAATCAGCAATAATAACAGCTATTTGGCCTCCAGTGTAAACAAAATAAAGTGAGACACTAAGCAATATAATCATTACCAGAGGATAGACGGGAAGGCCTGCAAATGAATCAGGCAGCCCACAAAAATTTATAAAGAACTGAGCTCCGACAGCGGGGAATATACCAAAGTTTATAATGCCTGCTAAAAATGCAACTAAACCCGTAAAGATCCGAAACCTACGGCTATATCGTTTCTCAAAAAATTGCGCTAGTGTCAAACATCTAGTAGATCTAAAACGATAGATCACCCAACCAGACATGGTGAGCATCAAAATAATGATTCCCTGGCTCAGACCCCACCAGGCCAGACTAAAACCAGCTACATAACCCATCTCTAAAAACATCACAACAGAAATTGCCCCTAAGCCAGCTATGCCACTAGACACTGATATTAGATATCTACCCGCTGTCCTTCCGGCAGAAAGAAAGTCCGTTACACTCTTCATAAGGCCTGAGGAAAATGATACAGAATAGACCATTCCAAAAAAAGCCAGGACAACGATCGCCCAGTCAATAAAATGCATAATTACTTCACCCAGACCTTTCCATCTTTTCTGATAATAACAGATTCTCCATTCCAATCTAATTCAGCTTCCCATCCTGATGGTGTCACAATAATATCTGGCGGCCATACTACGCCTTCTACTGGCTTGGTCATAAGATTTAATTCTTTGAGAGATGCCGTGTAACGTTCATTCTTGAAAAAGTAATTCCTCTGCCTTATGTAGACCTGTCTAAGCGCCCATTTGACCTTATCTAATCCATTATCGATATATTCAACTTTTTCAGTCCCAGGAGCTTTTTCCGTAAACTGAACCAAGCCCCAGAAGTGTGGAAAATGCATGTAGATATGTCCCTGAGGCGACCAGACCCAATTAAATTCTGGATTATCTGTTTTTACATATTTACCTTCAATAATATCAACATCCCACTGAACTCTTGAAAAATTAACCTTCCACTGTTCCCCGTCCTTTGGAGATTCATTTGAACGATAATTATTGTAAAAGGCTTTCCATGGGATTGCGATCTCAACGCTCCATCCCTTATCCATGTCCGATGGGTCATTTAGAGTACCATCTATATTTACCTTGGATATAAGCCCAGGGATATCCCAAGAATCAAGTGCAACTTTGTCATGATCGTGGTAAGGAGCCATAAGAATAAGGTCCCACTCCGTTTCGTATGCATTAACCTCCAATTCATAATAATTATGAGTATCTCCATCTGGATCTAAAAATATTTCAAAGTCATTATCATAATAAATGACCGCGTCTCTTTCTTTAAGTGTTGCCCAAATGTGTGGTTCTTCCATTTCTACTCCAAAGTAGAAATAATTATCATCCCAGAGCATTTTAACCTTTGTATCATAAAATGGTTTAGGCTTTAGACTCCCTTCAATGTCAACAAATGAATCTGTCCAATCTGTATTTGTCCAAGCAATATCATTTAATTTCCCATCCAGCAAAATAGGCGAATCCGCCTTATGGCAAACGTATGTACGTGGCGCATACTCGATCTTTGGCTCTGGAAATTCATTGCCCCAGAATCCTTGGCCATGTACAGTGGAGAGCAAGGTTAAAGTAGATAAAGTTCTAGTTAAGAGGTGCATTGATTATCCTAATTAATCGTTTATTTTAATATCCAATATGGGCCTGGGGTTCATTGATTTAAGAAAAAGAACAGGTGTTAAACATACGAACATCATTATAATATATATCTGACCTATACTCATTAACTCTGTCAATGGCCCGATCAGTTTGCCTCCAATAACAACAGACATGTTTGAGATAGCCATATAAGATGTAAACATAGTAGCAGAAGCCTTTGACCACGATAGAGCCATAGCTAAGGCAAACATGGATACAGTCCCAATTGCTATCAAACAAGGATGGACAACTAAGTAAAATAGTTGAAACCAATACGGCAATTGATCAGATGTGAGGACCATTATACCAAAAACCCCCGAAAGAATTGAAAAACTGCCCCATCCTAAAAAGAAGACCTTCCTCTTCCCATAGCGATCTGCCAGTAGTCCTCCAAGGATCGCTCCAAAGAACTCAAGAATTGCACTTGGTCCCCCAACGATCTGCGCGTAAGTATCTGACTGCCAATTTAGAATGCTACTATAATAAACTGGTAATACGCCACTATTTATGCCTTGGTTGATGGCTGATATCAAAATGAATAAACCTGCAAAAAAGCACGGACGTTTAGAAAATGCGGTCAACAGATCTTTGATGACCTCAATTGGGTTTTTCACACTGCTCTCATGTTTTATTGATTCACCAATGGCCCTGCTCCATGGGAATCTCTTTTCCCCTGGACGTTCGAGAATAAACAGAGGAAAGGAAATAATAGCAAACATGAGAATGGTTTGTGATCCTATAGCAAAAGCAAGACCCTTCGATGTTAGTAAGGTGCCCATTACCACTGCGCCCATTCCTGTCCCAATTACCTTAGAACCCCACATTGCACCATTCACCTTGCCCTGCTCTTCAGGTAACAATATATCAACAGCCAGAGCATCGCAACTCACATCTTGGAGAGAAGCAAAGCAATTATGAAAAAAGAACATCCAACCCAATAAACCAATATTTGCTGATAGGTCACCCATCCACAACATTGTAATAAGAGTGAGGGCCATACCAAACTGTGCGAATAAGATCCAGGGACGCCTCCTACCCATCACCCTGTAAGTAAAAGAATCAATAATAGGCCCCCAAAAGATCTTAAATGTCCATGGTAAATAAGCCATTGCGGTCAGCTGACCCGACTCTGCTAATGTTAAACCTTTTGATGCTAAATAAGATAACAGCGCTGTCAACATAAAACCCCATGGAAACCCTTGTGCAAAATAGAGTATACATAGAGTTGTGACCCGCAACCATTTATTCGTTGTAAGTGTATTCATTATCCTTGTGTAGCTATCTGAAGTAAAATCAATTAAGCAACTCTGAAAGCACCTCTTCCGCCAGGCTAGACATGAGGATATACCCACTTTCATTTGGATGAACTCCATCGGAAGTGTAATCTGAATTCAAGCCCTGCCGTTCATCGACCATAGATGAAAAATAATCGAGATATATCAGTTCATGATCGCTGGCATATTGTTTAAGAGCCTCATTCACAGCTTGAATAGTAGATGGCAGGTCTTTTATCTCTTTTGCCCAATCATACTCGTAGACAGGAAGAATAGATGATAAGACCACTTTCATTTGATAAGCTTTGGCTATTTCAGCCATTGAGAAGATATTATCTGTGATCATTTTAGCATTAGAGGGACCCGTATTCCCTGCTATATCATTCGTACCCGCAAGAACGACCACGATTTCTGGTTTTAGATCAACTACATCTGGCTTGAACCTGATCAACATTTGAGAAGTGGTCTGACCTCCAATACCTCTATTTATATAACCTCTTCCAATAAAATATTCTGGATAGAGGTTAGACCAATCTTCTGTAATAGAATCACCCATGAAAATGACCCTTCTTTCATTTTTCTTTGGTAGACCGACCTTTAAATTATCATCTTGATAACGAGCAAGGTATGCCCAATCTAGTGCTTTGCTATCTTCCATTATATCCTCTATCAAAAAAACATCATTATTTATTCATTAATTCATATACAGTATTGATCTCAAAAGAGACAGGGGCACCATTTGCCTCAAAATATTTAGACGGTTTGAATTCAATTGCCACCTCTTCATTGGGCAGCATTTCAAAATAATTATTGCTAAAGATGCCCTTCACATTCATAGAGTGCAGATGTAATTGGTAGATGAATGAATGTGCGCGAATGGTAATTAAATAATTATCATCTACCTTTTTATGGTAAAAATCAAACTCTGCTTTCGGCAAAGCCAAATTTTTTGGCTTTAGGAAAAAATGGTTGTTAGTACTCATGACCTGTTTGTCTGAAAGTAAATCACATTTCATAAATACTTCAGATGGTTTATTTTTACCGATCAGATCATTCTTACTCATACTGAGTACAATATTTGATGAATGTGGTCTTATATCTAGTTCTATTCTTTCTTCAAAAAGAATGGAACCATCAAATTTATACGATCTTGCTGATAACTCCGCTGAGCATCCTTCCTTTAAATCATTAATAATATAGACATTTATCATATCATTATTTTCTATGACTGAGATCAATATCGGATTAAAAAATCGTTTTGCAAAATAATGTAGTGCTTTCCAGTTACCTTCATAGTCTAGGCTGGCCCAGGATATACCTGGCCAACAATCATTGAACTGCCAATATAGCGTTCCCATACAAAAGGGCATGTTCCTTCGATGGCTTTCCACAGCCGACCTTATGGCCTGCGCCTGCATGACCTGGCTTAAAGCAACGGTAGATTCAAAGTCTCCTTTTAAAACATAATGATCTTCAATGTATTTAACTAGATTGCCTGTTCCTAGATGCGCTTTCTGATGTGCTTCCATAACTTCTGAATCAATACTTAGGTCCTTATCATTAGCAAATGTCTTTATTGTTGATACGCCAGGGAAAGATTGCATTCCATACTCTGACATAAAGCGACCAACATTTTCTTCAAATGCCTCGAAGCCATCGCCCCCATGCCAAACACCCCAATAATGATTATCACCGCTTCCATAGATCTGATCTGTTTCAGGAAGATTAAGACTATGTCCTGGTGAACTAGGCCAGTATAGCCTTCCGGGGTCTAACTCTTTACATGTATTTGGGAGTAATTGATGGAACAGCGTATCGTAATCTTTCCAAACAGAGTCTGGGAGTTCCTCTTTCCACCCCCAGCTTAGCCATCCAGAAGCAATCTCGTTGTTACCACACCAAAGAACAATACATGCATGTTCTTTCAATCGATCTAATTGGAACCTAGCTTCCGTCTCCACAGAAGCTAAAAATTCATCATGCGCTGGATACATAGAGCAAGCAAACATAAAATCTTGCCACACCAACACTCCCATTTCATCACATATCTCATAGAAACAATCAGGCTCATAAACTCCACCTCCCCATATACGAAGCGTATTCATGTTTGCTGACACAGCATCTTTAATCAATCTATCATAATCATCCCGTGTTAAGCGCTCAACAAAAGAGTCAGCAGGTATCCAATTTGCTCCCTTTGCAAAAATTGGTGTATCATTAATGCGTATCTCGAATGACTCCCCTCTCTTATCCTTTTGCCTATTGATAGACACCTCTCTTAGCCCGATCCTCTTTTTGAATTTTTGCTCACAATTGTCCAAATGCACTTGAATATCAAGATCATATAGAGGCTGGTCTCCATGACCCACAGGCCACCAAAGCTCAGGATCATTGATAATAAACAAGAACTCTAGTTCATTTTTTCCATTCCTTATGCTAATAGGGTATTCTGTGCTTTTCCCTGTTATAGATTCAGTTATGGAGACCTTACCTTTCTCCTGAATATTTGATATAATGTTAGCTAACACATTTAAAGAAGCGCTCTTGAGATCTGCCTTTGTATTGATGACCGATACATCCGTTATGTACCAATCGTCCCAACCAAAAAGCTCTACATTTTTCCATATCCCTGAAGTGACTAAACAAGGACCCCAGTCCCATCCATAGTGAAAGGGCGCTTTTCTAGTAAATGGACTTGTCTTGCCTGCCTGATCATTTTCAGCTGGAAGGACATAATCTAGTTTTTGCATTAAAGGGAGTACTTCTTTAATTGGCGACCGTAGTACAATAACCAACTTATTTATATCTGTGGTGAGAATATTATTGATATTAGCAACCCATGGATGAAACATATTGTTCGAACTAATTATCTTCTTGTCATTCAAGAAAACGTCTGCATATGTATCAATCCCATGGAAACATATCCCTTTATTCCTTTTGCCTATGATTCCTTTATCAGGTTTAAAAAAAAGTCTGTATGTCCAATCCTTGTCTGAGATCCATTGTAATTCTGATTCATTACTACCGATAAATGGGTCTGGTATCAATTCATGATTCATTAGGTCTAAATGAATATTACCAGGTACACTCGCGCTCAACCACTTCTTATCAATGGACCTGAACTCCCAGCCTTGACCCAAATCCTGACATATTTTGGTATCTTTTTTCAATTTTAAGCCTTATTTACTCAATAATTAATTTTATAAAATTAAGAAAAAAGTTATTTGCCTAATTAATACCATATTTAAAATTGGATAAGATATGTTTTTTCTATCGTTAACTTAATTGATCAAAAGATCCTTTAAATCAATATTTTATCAATAGACCAATAAAATTTTGTGATGTGATGAAAAAAATTCTTGATCTAAATATTAGGAATACCTTTTTTTATATTTTTTCGATCTACTTCCTATTTGGAATACATATCTCACTCGACCATGTTGGTGGCCACGGACTCTATCTTCCATTTAATATTATTGGCTGGATCTTTGTATCACTTCTGATAGGGATGGGCTTATACCAGATCAGCAGTTCTGAAAAGTTATTTATTACCAAACTACAGATATACTTTTTTATTGGATCCATCATCATGTTAGCTCCATTTTTCTATCCAAATAATATTCATGCTAGCCTTGTCTTAATGAGAATAATGGGCCTCTTTGGTGGCCTATTATTGTATTTATCTTTTTCACAGTTTCAATTCAGCAAAGAAGAAAAAGATAAGTTCTTATGTGTAATTCTTGGAAGTGTTTTAATTCAGATATTATTAAAATATTCTTCTTTTATTCAGCCACAGTTTAGTGCGATGGCCCAAAAAAATATTTTCGCTTCATTCTTATCAACGGGGGCCGCATTATCCCTTTTTTTAGTAGTAAAAGAAAATTATATAATCAATAATTTCTTAAGCCGCATACTTGTTTTTTGCGTACCATTTTTTACAAGTCTCCAGATATATCACCTCCAATCTCGTACAGGGTACTTATCTCTAATAGCTGGAATAATATTTCTAATTTTCTATAGAAATTTAAGAAATAAGATTCTTTTTTTCTGGTTTGGACTACTACTTACAGGCCTTTTAATTGGTGCTCTTACAATAAATAATACTAGGCCAACAAAAGAGATAGAATACTCTGAGAATACCAGAATAGTGACATACCAGCTTACTTATGAAATGATAAAAAATAATCCGATCTTTGGAATAGGCTATGGAAATTTTCTTTCAGCTTTTAGACATCATTATGCAAAACGTAAAATCGACGATCCATCACTTCAGACAATTGGTAATAGCAACATGGATCACCCACATAATGAGTTACTTTTTTGGACAGTTGAAGGAGGTATTATTCCCTTAATAGGATTACTGATCATGGCAGGCGGTTTTTTAAATATGATATGGAGGGTAAAGCAAAAAAAAGCTTGGGCGATGTTGGGCATTCTTTTACCTATACTAATCCATTCACAACTAGAGCTCCCTTTTTATATCTCTCTAGCTCATTGGATCATTTTCATTTTTATTATTTATTTGATCGATAGTGAATTTGGTAACCATTTTGAAACAAAAGTTAGCTTCTCCTCTATTTTTCGTTTTTTTTCATTCGTTATCCCTTTTGTCATTACAGTTTATATGGGGACAACCCTCAAAACAGCATCAGTAATTACCCAATTTGAGAGGACAGGCTATAAGAACCCATCACTTCTAGTCTCAATTGTTAACCCCTATTCATGGCAAAAGAAATATGAAACCCTAATAATGAAATTGAATCTGAATATCGCTAAAAAAACCAAAAATATAGAAAAACTAAATGACTACATTGAATGGGCAGAACAGTACGTAGGTCATTCTCCATACTTATTCATTTACTATGACCTAGCTACCGCATATGAAGCATTGGGAGAGGGTGAGAAAGCATGGGAGGTCTATCGATATGCACAGTATTTATACCCTGGTGCTAAATGGCGTAAGGAACAGTAAATATTAGAGGGGAATAAAAATGTAACATAATTAGACAATATTCTTAGTGAATAGTGTCACAATTCAATACATTCTATCTTTAATAAAGATTTATACTACTGGCTTTTTTTATTATGTAAAAATTAAGTAGTTTTGGTATGATATTTGTAAATATAGGTTAAATATTACGTGACCAATACAATTTAAAAGCCAAAAAATGAAAACAAGCAAATATTTTACAATTTCTATGATACTTTGCCTATCATATCTAATGGGCCAATCATTAATCATAGATCAAGAACTGATGCTACCTGTTCCATCTGATGGAATTCAGAGCCCTTCTGATTCACCTAGAACCAATTATATCGAACCAAATTCTGATAGCTTATACAACGATTTCTTA
Organism: uncultured Fidelibacterota bacterium; assembly: GCA_902562835.1. GTDB lineage: Bacteria > Fidelibacterota > Marinisomatia > Marinisomatales > UBA1611 > CACEUX01. The sequence continues at coordinate 55,904 of CACEUX010000003.1, read as the reverse complement.
TCAAAAATTATAGTTAATTCAAATAGCCGTGATGGCGATGGGGTCTATACTTTTACTACCTGTGGCCAATCTGGCCGATTTGGCCCCTCCCAAAGTCAGGCTACTACTGCATATTCTGGAACAAACCCTACTGTGAATGTTACAGTCTTTAATGGTATTCAGCGTTGGGAGGTTCCAGCCACTGGCACTTATGTCATAGAAGCATATGGTGCCAGAGGTGGGCCTGGTGCAAATATGGCTATTGGAGAACCAGGCGATGGTGCGTATGCTAAAGGGACATTTCAACTCAACTCCGGAGACATTCTGCATATATTAGTTGGTCAATTAGGAAGTTACACCAGTTATAGTAATTACTACGGTGGTGGTGGCGGCGGTGGTAGTTATGTTGCACAAGGCACAACTTATGGAAGTGCGACCCCGCTTATCGTTGCTGCTGGTGGTGGTGGCGGTGGATATAACAGCTCAAGCTACGTAGATGGTCAGACTGGAACCAATGGTTCAAATGGTGGAAATGCGACCCAAAATAATTACAGCGGGCCTGGAATAGGGGGAAGCAACGGAATGGGTGCAACTGGATCAACCTATGGTGGAAATGCTGGTGGCTTCTACAGCAATGGTAGTGGTAACTATAATCATTATAGTGAGGCAGGTGTTGGATTTAGAAGTGGTGGAAATGGTGGAAATGGTCAGTATGGTGGTCGTGGCGGTTTTGGCGGCGGCGGCGGCGGATATGGTGGTGCTGGCGGTGGCGGCGGATATTCTGGCGGTGGCGGCGGAGCATGGTATCAAGGCGGTGCTGGCGGCGGCGGCGGTTCTTATAATAGTGGATCAAATCAAACAAATATAAGTGGCATTGGTAGTAGCCATGGTGTTGTAACTATTTCTATTGAAGGGGCTGATGTAAATAATACACCAGTAGCACATGGGCAGACGGTATCTGGCAATGAAGATGAATTACAGATTATAACTCTAACAGGAGGCGATGTTGAGGGCGGCACATTAACATTCATCCTAGAAACATATACATCAAATGGGTCTATTGACCTTGATGGGAATGTAGTTACCTACATTCCAAATAGTAATTATAATGGAACAGACCATTTTTCATTCAAGGTATCTGATGGTGAACTAACATCATCTGCAGCTGATGTTGATATAGATATAATTCCTGTAAATGATCTTCCAGTCTTTTATAGTACACCTCAACTAAATACCATAGAAAATCACGATTATCATTATTCAATTGAAATCCATGATATTGATGGTGACATGGTGTCAGTCACTGCGCCCAACAAGCCAGACTGGCTTAATTTTAGCGACCAAAATTCAAACTCACTTAATTTTAACGGAGGTGACCGTATCACTGTCCCCTATTCTGAAAACCAAGATATTGTTGATGCAATGACAATAGAGGCCTGGATAATGATCGATAGATACCAAGATTATGGTGCAGTTATCACAAAAGGGGACTTCACTGGATCTAACGGATGGTCAGAGGTTGCTCCTTACTCATTAATGCAAGGATATGGAGGCTACATGCGCCTTGTGTATAACTGGAATGGATCACCTAGTGGAAATTTTTTTACAAGCTCAACCATACCACTTGATACTTGGACCCATGTAGCTTGTGTGGTCGAATCAAATGGAAATGGATACTTTTATATCAATGGTAACCTTGATGCCACTCATAATTTTGGAAGTAATTTTGAATTTTATAATAATGATGAGGCTCTTGTCATTGGCGCAGATCCTCCCGGAAACACTGAGTGGTGGTATGGGAACCTAGATGATATTAGACTATGGAATACTTCTAGAACTGCCGATCAGATTAATGCTGGCATGAATCAATCTATTGATCCCAACCAAGACGGTCTCGTTGCCTATTGGAATTTCAATGAAGGGTCAGGTAATGAAATCTATGATATCTCAGGAAATGGGAATCATGGAACAATTAACGGTGCAAACTGGAGCAATAGCGTAGCCTACACCTCTTCTATGGCATTGAGTGGCACACCAACTTTCAATGATGGAGGGCTCCATAATGTCCAGATTATTGCGAATGATGGGAATGGTGGGTACACAACGCAGGAGTTTAATGTCGCAGTTGCAGTAACACATCTCGATATTACAGGGGATTCGGGTTTCCGTATCTTATCTAGTCCAGTATCAGGTGCAATATTTGGAGACCTTCTAGAAGAGTTATGGACCCAAGGATCAGAAGGGTCAGATCACGAAGGCGCAGATGCAAATGTTTGGACATATGATGATGGTTGGATCCCAGTAGAAGATTTAAATAATGATATTTTAGAAGCTGGACAAGGTTTTGTTGTTTATGTCTTCGCTGATACTGATTTTGATGGAGATGATGACCTTCCAGTTACCTTGAATGTAGATGGCACAATAAATGGAACAGGTGTCACAGTTTCTGCTAACCCAACAAAATGGAACTTGGTTGGTAATCCCTATGGACTTCACGTTAACATTAACCAGATGCTTTCAGATAATAGTTCAAAATTTCATTCTACGGTCTACCGACTAGATAATACTAACCCTGGCTATAGAACACATAATGGTACAGTTGGAGATATAGACCAAGGTCTAATTAAACCCTTTGACGGATTTTGGGTACAAGCTGATAATGATGGAGATGTGTTTGAATTCACTGAACAGTGTATGCAAAAAGGGCATATGAATATTGATGGTGGTAGAAGCACTACCAATGAATCAACTGGGACTGCTACTTTTACATTTGCAAATGATCAATTCACCAGTAATGTATATCTTTCATTCACAGAGAATGGTCATATTAACCTAGATAATGCTGATGCAAAACAGATTATACCTATATCACCCGCAGAACATTTAACTAGTATGATACATGAGTCTGGAAAATCGCTATCAATTAATAACCTACCATCTGATCTTTCCACGGATATCTCATTTGACCTTGATGTAATGTTACTAAGTCCAAATGATGAAGGATATGAAACTCAATCTGAACAGGTTAGTATGACATGGGATATCAGTAATCTCCCTGAAGGAATATCTTTATCTCTTGTTAATAATGTAACCGGTCAAACAATAAATCTTTATGGATATCCATCTATGAATGTAGCTCTACCTAATAAAGGCGGGTTTTTATTCCCAGAAAATCTAATGGAAACTTATCCTGAAGTTGGAGAATCACAATTCACTTTGTCTGTATATACAGATATTGCATCTAATGACGATGAAAATTTAATAGTCCCTGAAGATATTACACTCCATAATGCATATCCAAACCCATTCAACCCTAGTACTATCATTAGTTTTGATATTCTAGAAATGGATAATGTTTCGTTAAATATTTTTGATCTTACTGGAAGACAAGTAGCATCTCTAATCAATGAATTCATGATTCCCGGCAATCACCAGATTTCATGGAATCCTGGGCTATTACCATCTGGCGTATACCTTGTAGAATTGGCTGTTGGCGATAGATCATTTAACCAAAAAATAACCTACATTAAGTAAAGCTATTATGAATAAAAAACTTAATTTTATCGTCATTATTGCATTCTGCTGTCTGAATGTAATTTTCGCGCAAGACCCACCCCCATTACCTGATGCGCCTAACCAAGGTCCTATCAATGGTTTGATGTTCCTTGCTATTGGTGGAATTTTGATTGCAGCGAAAAGTTATTTTAATCGTAGTAAATAAACTGAAGCAATACTACTCTATGTTCCGGTTCTTAATTAGAGCCGCTATTTTTTATACTATTTGGCAGGTCATTTATGACCTGTTTTTATTACCAAATGGAAAACTAGATGAATTTCTTTCCCTATCAGTTGTATATATAAGTAAGACTATTTTAAATATTTTTGGATGGGATATCCATTCTCTAGGTAGGATTATCACTATCAATGGATATAGAGGTGTTGAGGTCTTGAATGAATGCAATGCACTTACCTTAATGATATTATACTCAGGGTTCATTATCTGTTTCAAAGGGTCACTACAGAATAAGGTCAAGTTTGTAGCAGTTGGTATATTATTTATTTATTTTTTAAATATAATACGTATTATTGCATTTAGTTTGGCTACCGTATATTTTCAGCCACATTGGGAATTATTTCATGAGTTCAGTCCTTTCATTTTCTTTTATCCACTTATTCTATGGCTTTGGTATCAATGGACATTAACTGGAGAAGAAGCCCCTACCCCCTCCTCATCAGAGTTTTCATTAGCCTGATAGTTATTGCTACTTTATATATTCTGATCATTAGACCAGTTAGGATCAAAATAAATACTGAATACATCTATCCAATATTTTCTGAACTTACTATATCACACAATGTAGAATTAAAATATAATTCCAGAAGAATTGACATTCTTCAAGATGAATATGATGTTCCTAGAGGTTTTGGTATCCCTTTTGGTGGATATTTTTGGTTACCTCTCAGTTTGTTTATCGCAATACGAAATAAAGATCTATCCTTTGCGCTGATCATCTATCATGTATGTCTATGCTTCATACCCCCTTTATTAGGGTATTTATTTATAAAGGGTCATGGCTGGTCAGGGGGATTACTACAGGTTAATGAGATGTTATTTCAGGCAATATTTATTTATTCACTGTTTTTAGGTTTAAAAGGAGTCTATGAAGGGTAAATAAATAGGAAAGCCCCTAAAACTTAGGGGCTTTACGAAGCTCCGGAGGAGGGACTCGAACCCCCGACAAAGTGGTTAACAGCCACCTGCTCTACCAACTGAGCTACTCCGGAATAATAATTTTCTATTAAAAAAGTTGGCGAATTTATAGTCTATTCATAAGCCCTCAAAGTCACATTTCTTTTTCTCCAAATAATTTTCTACCTTTATCAAATAGTCCGCTCTGCTGTTGTTCATTCGTAATTATTACAACCCCATCTGCATCATGTGGATTGCCATAGACAGAGTGAATTGACTTTAAACCACCAAGCCACTTTCGATTATCACACAGGTATACTAAATCACCTACCTCTGCTTTCATTTTCTCCATATCATTTTTTGAAAATTTTATAACATTTTCATCCGAATCAGAAATTTCCCAATCAACAATAACTATCTCACCTTCATCTTCATTTACTTTACCACCTTTGAAATTTACTTTTAGGTTAGCGACATCATATACTGTTAGCCCATTTACTTTTTCCTTAGTAGGCGGTGCTGTTAAGAAACTGACAATTACACCAACACTAGCACAAACAAATATATTATATAGAGCACCAATATAGGAATACCCTCTGCCTGGTCGTAACTCAATACCATGGGAGAATGGTGCTATAAGCTCATGATTAAATTGGCCAAGTATCATTAAAAATGCACCGACAGTAAATGTTGCAATAACAGCTGGTGTGGTAAACCTTTTCCAAAAAATTCCTAAGAAGACAGCAACAACCAGTGGCGGGGTAAATGTCGAATGAAACCATCCATGTGCTTCATATATTGAATCGAAAGAATTAAAAAATGGAACTAAAATAATCGCAATGACCTTTATACCGATCGAAGCATAACGAGCTACCTCTAGTTGCTTCTTATCTGTTTGCTCTTTTTTAGATAACGGTCCATAAATATCATTCACAACAATAGCAGATGACGCATTCACCAATGTATCAGCCGTAGACATAAGAGCTGCACATAATGCAGCAATTATAAATCCGAAAACGCCTGGGCTAGCTACAATATTTGTTACGGCAACAAAGACATCATTTGGCTGAAGGTCCATAGGGAGGATTCCAGGCATTCCATTTGCTATTGCTCTACCAATCCATCCTGCATTAGAGACCACTATTGCTGATATTGGAAGAACTAATAGAACATTAAATGCGGCTGCTTTTCGACCCTCATTTACATTTTTAGCTGCCATAAAACGCATAATTAGCCCTTGATTCAAAAATAAGAAACCTATCGAACCGGCAATACCATCTTGCCAGAATATTCCAACAAAATTAAAGTTTGGAGGATGATTAAAATGCGCTAAAGGTAATTTTTGCTCAGGCGTTAAAAAACTCCAGAAAGAATTCAAACCATATGAAAAATGTCCAGCCCCAAGGTATTGTATCCCAAGAAAGAATAAAAGAAGTCCTGCAAACAGTAGAATCAATCCTTGAAACAGGTCAGTAAATATTACCGATGTCTGCCCACCAAAATGCATATATATCGATGTGGCTATAGCAATAATGATAACTGTGGCCATCAGCGGGATATTATATATACGATATAATGCAGTTGCAAGTGTCAGCAATTGAATTGCAATATACCCAATCATGTAAAGAAGGGTCATAGTTGTGGCCAAATATCTAGCCGTTTTATTAAACCGTTTTTCGAAGTATTCTGGAATAGACCGAACTTTTGTGTAATAAATAATTGGTAACCAGCCAAACATAAATAAGGGCATGAAGAACCAATCATTCATATATGTCATGGTTGATGAAAAACCATATTGGTATGCTTTGGTTGAATACTTTACAAAACTATGAGACCCTATTCCAGTTGCAACAATTGAAATTGTGATAAGCCACCAAGAGAACCTTCTACCACCAAAAAAATAGTCAGATGTTGTTTTACTATATTTACCAAAATATGCCCCGAAACCCATTACCAATAAAAAATATATTAGTATAACTACGCGATCGATTCCTGTGCCTACAGAGATTTCCAACTTAATTCCCTAGTGCTAAGAGTATAAAGAGTGAGTGTATACCAGCATAATAAATGAACCCAAATATGAGTATGAATAACCATTTTTTATGCTTTTGATCACTCAAGTTCAGTGCATTGGATTTAGTTATAAGATACATTCCAATTAAAAAAGCAAACCCACCTACACCATATAAATAGATGAAAGGCAACCATGTTCTACTAAAATCAAGCATTATGGTTTCCTAAAGTTTTATCAAAACTAGGCGCAAGTGTTTTCCAGGTCTCAACTAATCCTTGAACAATTACTTTAGTATTACCTACTACGGGCATGAAATTAGTATCTCCTATCCATCGAGGAACAATATGGTAATGGATATGCTCTTCAATCCCAGCTCCACCTGCCTTTCCTAGGTTTGCCCCAAAATTAAAACCCTCAGCACTCATTTCATTTCGAAGAATATTCATTGTTACGTTTGCGAAGAACATTATTTCATTGTTACAGCTCATCGAAATATCATTTGTATCTGATGTATGCTTGTAAGGAGAAATCATTATATGTCCATTAGAGTAAGGGTAAAGGTTCATAAGAATAAAAGATTCCTCTCCTCTGAATAAAACTAGATCTTCTTCGAAGTTGGTTGATTGAGATTTTTTGCAAAAAACACATCCTTTCTCTTTTGGAGAACGAATATAATCTATACGCCATGGAGCCCAGAGTTTACTCATCCTCTTGCTTTTGACGTTCCTGCGCAACTTTTTTCTCGATATCTTTTGGCATTTTTTCATAGTGGCTGAAAGACTCAGAATGGATACCTCTTCCTCCTGTTAATGAGCGAACGGTTGTTGCATAGTGATAAAGCTCAGCCTGGGGAACTTGTGCTTTAATAACTTGGAAACTTCCATCAGCATCCATTCCCATGATCTTCCCTCGCTTCCCGGAAATATCTCCCATTATATCTCCCATGTAATCTTCAGGGACTTTGACCTCTATGTCCATTATTGGTTCTAACAAGCAGGGCTGCGCACCAAGAAATGCTTCTCGAAATGCATGTTTACCTGCAGTTTGAAAAGCGATGTCCTTAGAATCAACTGGATGCATTTTCCCATCATAAAAATCTATTTTTACATCCACAACCTTACAACCAGCAAGGATTCCATCCGAGCAAGCTGTATTAACTCCTTTCTCAACAGAAGGAACAAAAACCCGATCAACATTCTGCCCTACAAGGGAATGAGTAAATTCTATTCCTTCTCCCCTTTGCTTTGGCTCAATCCTCATCCATACCTCAGCAAACTGGCCTGCCCCACCAGACTGTTTTTTATGTCGATACTTAGCTGAACCATTACCCATGATAGTCTCTCTAAATGGTACCTTCGGTTCCTCAAGAGCAATATCAATACCAAACCTTCGTTTTAATCGCTCTGTTGTGACAGTAAGATGCAGCTCTCCCTGGCCAGATATAATGGTCTGTTTAACTTCAGAGTCAACTCTGTAGACAAAAGTTGGGTCCTCTTCATGTAAAGTAGATAACCCCACTGCAAGTTTTTCTTCATCTCCCTTAGCACTTGGTTCAATTGCTGCGTGAATATTAGGGCTTGGCAGATCTAATGCAGGTAGAGTAACATATTTACCTGAGCAAAGTGTATTACTAGTGTGCGTATCCTTTAATTTAACAACGCCAGCAATATCTCCTGCGGAAAGCTGATCAACCTGAGTTCTATTTTTACCATTTAAAATAAACATCTGCCCAAATCGCTCATTTATATTTCTATTTGTATTGTGATAGTCTTTTCCAGTACTTACTTTGCCGGAATAAACTCTAAATAATGAGAACTCTCCAACATGGGATTCAGACATGGTTTTAAATATTTGCAATACTGTTTCAGAACCATCAAGAGACACATCCACATCGTTCCCTTGCTCATCATTAGCAATAATCGTTTTTCTGTCATCTGGTGAAGAACCATATTTAGAAATAAAATCACAGACACGTGATACTCCAATATTCGATGTTGCAGAGACACAGAATAATGGTATAAATGTCTGGTTTTGTATAGCGTGATGGATTCCTTCTCTCATTTCCTCTTCCGTCAAACTACCTTCTTCAAAGAATTTTTCTAGGAGTGAGTCATCAGACTCAGCGACATATTCTATTAATTCTTCATGCAGAGCTTTTACTCTCTCTTTTAATTCTTCAGGTAATTCATTTTCTGTCATTTCCCCTGATCTATCTTCTTTGTAAGAAATCAACTCCGATCTTAAAACATCAATATTCTTATTATAGCCTGGTCCTTCATTTACAGGCAATTGCATAGGAAAAACATTATTTCCAAACCGCTTTCTAGCTTGCTCAAGTACCTTTTCAAATTTTGTATGTTCTCTATCTAAACCGTTTACAACAAGCATTTTAGGGATGCCAAGTTTTGAAGCATGGTTCCACATGGTCTCAGTACAAACTTCAACTCCATTAACCGCATGTACTGTAATTACAGCCATATCTACAACACTTAATGAACCTAGAGCCTCACCAATAAAATCAGAATATCCTGGTGTATCTATTATGTTGAATTTTTTATCCATCCACTCCATATGGAGTGGGGTACTGTGTATGGATATTTGTCTTGATCGTTCTCCTGGATGATAGTCTGAAGTAGTTGAACCATCCTCGATAGTACCTAAGCGATTGATCTCTCCACCAATTTTGAGCATTGCTTCGGCTAAACAAGTTTTTCCTGAAGCTCCATGCCCGACTATTGCAAAGTTCCTAATATCAGATGCTAAAAATTGTTTCATATTATATCCTCAAATCGAATAATTATAGATGAAAGGGTGGTGATTGTAAACACTCAGATGAGGAAAATCAAGAAAATTAAAATCCTAGCGATCTAGACTCTTCTATATATGCTCTAAGAGCGGGGACCATATATATTTCATTTAAATCGAACTCCAAGAAACTAATCGCAAGAGTCCTTAAGCGCTGCTCAATAGGTTTCATTTTATTGACAACAATAACGGTTTTATCATTAACAGTACATGTCCCTCCTGAAAAATCTCCTTTGCCTTTTAATATTTTAAGACCTAAACGTTGTGCAAGTTCTTCAAACTCAGCATATAATTTTTCGTTTCTCATTATGTTAATTGTTTTTGTCCATTTGCTTTTAAGAATTCTACAAGATCTTTGACCTCTTCTACTTTATCTTTGTGCATTACTAGAGTAGCATCATCAGTATTCACAACGACCACATCATCCAGGCCCATAATAGCTGTAAATCTGTCATTTGAATGGATAAGGTTATTGCCTGCATCCATTACCTTGCCATTACCCATAATAACATTACCATTCTTATCGGAACTCAATATACGATAAAGTGCATTCCATGAACCAATATCATTCCACTTGAATTCACCGGATATTACATAAATATTTTTAGCCTTTTCTAAAAGCCCATAGTCAATTGATATTGGATCAATAAACTCCCAGAGATCATCAAAAGATCTCCCAGAATGAATCTTGGTAGCTATCTTGGTTAACGATTCAACGAGGTCAGGAATATGCTTTTCAAGACTATCCATGAATGTCCCAACTCTCCAAAAAAACATACCTGCATTCCACATAAAATCACCACTTGCAACAAAACGCTCAGCCAGTTTTTTATGCGGTTTTTCAGCAAAGGTCTTTACATGATAAGCATCAATATGGTCCTGCTCACTTTTTTCGTCATATTGTATATAACCATATGCAGTGGAGGGATGATTTGGTTTAATACCAATAGTAACAAGATTTTTGCCTTTTTTTGCAAGGTGGTATGCTGTGTTGATTGCTTTTTCAAACTTCCGATGTCCAACTATAAAATGATCCGCAGGAAAAACACCCATTATATCATCAGTGTCTTCCATTGCAAAGTAAGCTCCCATCATTCCAATTGCAGGCGCCGTATTTTTACCTGATGGTTCTACTATTACTTTATTTTTATCGATACCAACTACTTCTTTGATGATGCGATCATAAAGATCTTCACGGGTTACAATATAAATGTCAGTTATTTTTTTGATTTTTTCTAGGCGTTCTATGGTCATTTGCAACATAGATTTATCACCGATAATATTTAAAAACTGTTTTGGATTACTATATCTACTATAAGGCCAAAACCGGGTTCCACTACCCCCTGCTAGAATTACGCATTTCATATTAAAAATTATTACCCATTATTATTGTATCAAGTTCTAATTCCCAATTGGCCCGTATCTTAACTGTGTCTGGATAATCATAGAACCACTCTGCTGATTTGTATGGAGAAATATTACCTGATGAATATTTTTCATTGTTATCTGAATCTTTAAAAAAGAGTAATGAATAATTTCCCTCAGGTAAGCGCTCAATATTAAAAATACCTTCCGAATTTACTAAAATTCCAAAAATAGAGTGATCGCTTTCCATTTTTGTCAATTTAGCTACAAGGTCCTTAGAGCTATCTTTATTGGTAAAAATTGTAAGTTTCCCAAATCCTTTATATTCTGATGTTTTGAACTTTATAGTCTTCAATGAGTCTTTTAGACCTCTACCATATAAAGGAATTAACATACTTTTTTCTATGTTGATAGTATATGTAGAACTGGGTTTCCAATTCTCTACTGGAATAAGATTGACTGCGACCGGCGATTCTAGCTCTGTCACAACTGGTACAGAAATAGAATCTTCTAAAAGTGTGATTAAATTTGATTCAACCAAACTTGAGAAAACAACCTTGAGTGGCACAATATTCTCTGATTCAATATCAAGAACATATTTAGAGTTTGGTTGTAATATATTAATATTGGAGGTGTCCTGAGTTGTGTCCATTTTTATTTTTATCAGTCCAGAATCAATTATCACTGTCTCGCCTTCGATAATTCCTGGTGTCATTACAGAAATATAACCACCGCTTTGTTTATCTAGAGTAAAGTTTAGCTTCGTCTCATCAAGTGGATCATTAAAAAGCTTTATATTGTAGTTTGATGAATCTTGATTCATAATGGATAAAAATAAGTCTTCTGCATACTGACTTATCTTTTGTGAAAAAGTAACCTTACCCCAAGAGCCTTTAACAAACTCTGCATTGGTCATTTCTATTGCACCCACATGATCTGGAATACGAATATTAATATTGTCTAATTTTTCTTGTTCTTTTAGTTCAACTACATCTAACCAGCTTAACCCATATATCATTCTTTTTGGTACTATAATTGATCCTGATAACATTTGATCTACAGCTGCAATTCTGTATTTACCTGGAGAAAGAAACTTAAATTCATAATAGCCATCATCTGAAGCATCGATCGCATAATCTGGTATCCTATTATAGAACCCCAAAGAATCAGACTGATCTTTTATTTTCCAAAGATGGGCTGTTGAGGATTTTGAATAATATATTTGCCCTGAAATAGATCCCTGGTCAATTTGATCACCAGTAGAAAAAGCCACCTGAATACCTTGAGAGAGCTTTACCTTATTCTCATCAGATAAGTTTCGATTGATCACAACTATATATGTCTGGTTTTCAAGTAACGAGTCAAGAAGATTAATATAAACTCTTTTACCTTTATATATTAATTCCGGTTTTGTTGGAAGAGTAGGTAGTATATGAATCGCTCGCTGTATGCTTCTCTCATCTATATATTCTGAGAATTCTAATGCGATCTGATTACCTACATAATTCACAGTGCCATCTGGTGGAGATGTTTCAATTAGCTCTGGAGGTGTTATATCTTTAGGACCGCCCGGCGGTGCCATCACTGCAGCACAAGACAACAATAAAATAACAGCTGCTAGGTATAAAAAATGATTTATAGAATTATTGGATAAACTCAATTATCTATTGACCTCTCTCTAAATTTACAGGAATCTGTTGTTTAAATGATATTTCTGTTTTCGAAATATTCAATGTAATACACCAAACTTTAACACCCGCCTTGTATGCATCACTCAAAGCCATTGCAAACTTTGGATCTCTTTCCCACATAGGGGAAAATGATGTAGCATCCGGTCTTTGACAAACAAATAATATTCCTGCTTGGAATCCTTTTCTGACTAAATTCATCAGAGCATTGGCATGATTCATTCCGCGTCTTGTAATTGCATCTGGAAATTTTGCTATACCATTTACAACCAAAGTAACCGACTTTACCTCCAAGTAAAACTCATTTGCTTTATTATCATTTAATAAAAAGTCGAATCGGTGATTTTTTACATTAATCTCTGGACGAATGAGGGTATAGGGTCTAAGAAATGGAATCTTATTATTTTTTAGAGCATAATCAATGAACTTATTTGGTAGAGTCGAAACCAGAGAAATAAGCTGCCCTTTATGCTCAACCATTACAGTAGAAAATGAGGTTTTTCGATCAGAGGCTTCTGGAGCCGGCCTAACCAATAAATTAGCATTAGGCGTTAATAATTCTTTTAATCTACCGGGGTCAGGTAAATGACTCCGATGCAACTCTCCATTTATTTCGATTATAGTTATAAACCTATTGGGCCTTTCCATGAAAGTCGCATTTATTAAGGGTCCTTCAATAATCATAAACTATTTTAATTATAAGATATTCATCTATCATCTGTTAATGTATAATTATTTGTAAGTTTAATGTTATAAATATCTAATTATTTCTAGTGCCACTAGTTCCTTCATATATCAAAAAATTAAAAAACTATAGTCCTGGCAAACCTATTATTGAAGCTAGTAGAGAAACCGGTATAAAAGATATTATTAAACTAGCTTCTAATGAAAATCCACTTGGTGCATCTCCAAAAGCTATCCAAGCTATAAAGGATTCTTTGGAAAACATACATCGTTATCCAGATGCCTCTGGATATGAATTACGAAAAAAACTTGCTGATAGGTTCAAAGTAAAAGTAGATAACGTAGTTTTAGGCGCAGGCTCGGAAGGAATAATGTCTACTATTATGCGAACATTCTTACTGAGTGATGATGAATTGGTAAGTGCTAAAAATTCATTTATAGGTTTCCGTGTATTAGCAAATGCGTCTGGAAAAAGGATTCATTGGGTCCCCATGAAAAAATATCGATATAATCTAGAAATGATGGCGACCAAGATAACAGACTATACCAAGATCATTTATATAGCAAACCCTGATAATCCAATGGGGACTTATGTAACCAGAAAAGAATTTGATCAATTCTATCGATATGTTCCTGAGAGGGTATTAATTATTTTAGATGAGGCCTATTTTGAGTTTGCAGATGAGATAGATGATTACCCTGACTCCATGACCTATAGATATGATAACGTAATCACATTACGTAGTTTTTCAAAAGCATTTGGGCTTGGTGGCGTACGTATTGGATATGGACTAGCACATGATGAATTGATATCTAACCTGCTTAAGGTCAAGGTCCCTTTTGAGCCCTCATTTACAGCACAAGTAGCAGGGATTGCCGCTTTAGATGATTCAGAATTTTTACTTAAAACGATCGAAGCTAACAAACAAGGAATGAAATTCTTTAAACAAGAGTTAAATATATTAGGAGTGGAGCATATACCTTCAGCAGCAAATTTCATCACAACTGTATGGGAATCAGAAGAACAATCACATAAATTATCAAAAAGTTTATTGGCGCTAGGTGTGATTATAAGACAACTTTCCTCATTTGGATGGCCAAATTGCATACGTATTTCAATAGGGACAGAAGAAGAAAACAATAGGTTTATTGAATCCTTAAAGACAGTTTTATGAATGATATCCCATATTCTATTGAGGGCTTTGACCATTGCGAGCTTTACGTAGGGAATGCAAAACAGACAGCTTATTACTATCAAAGTACTATGGGTTTTAAACCGGTTGCATACCGGGGCCTAGAAACTGGTATTCGTGACAAAGTAAGTTATGTTCTTAATCAAGACCATATTAATCTAGTGATTACATCACCATTAGAAAAAAATACTGAGATCGGTCAACATATTGACCGTCATGGAGATGGTATTAAGGACGTGGCATTTACTGTGAATGATTCTCACAAAGCTTGGAAGACATCAATTGAGCGGGGAGCAGAAAGTGCTATGGAGCCCAAAGAGATTAAGGATGAAAATGGCGAAACGGTTCTTTCAGCGATTAAAACCTTTGGTGATACAATACATACATTCGTGGAACGAAAAAATTATAGTGGTTCTTTTTTACCAGGGTTTAAGGCCATTGATTATAAAGAAAATTTAAACAAGACCGGATTAGTACACATTGATCATATCGTTGGAAATCAACCAGATGGTGAAATGAACAGTGTTTGTGATTTCTATGAAAAGGTTTTTGGATGGCATAGGTTTTGGACCGTTGATGATAAAGATATTTCCACAGAATATTCTGCTCTTCGTTCTATTGTGATGGCAAATGATAATGAGATAGTAAAGATGCCTATTAATGAGCCAGCTGAAGGATTGAAAAAATCACAAATTCAGGAGTTCATTGATTACTATGAAACTGCCGGTATTCAGCATTTAGCTCTATCTACGAAAGATATCATTAGTACAGTCAAGGTAATGCGTAAAAAGGGTGTCGACTTTCTTCCAACGCCTCAATCTTATTATGAAAATCTTTCTGACCGAATCGGTAATATTGATGAAAATATTGAAATTTTAGCAGATCTTGGAATACTTGTTGATGTTGATGAAAATGGCTATATGCTTCAAATTTTTACAAAACCCCTTCAGGATAGGCCAACTCTTTTCTTCGAAATAATACAAAGAAAAGGATCAAATAGCTTTGGTAAGGGCAACTTTAAAGCGCTATTTGAATCGATCGAGAGTGAGCAACAAAAAAGAGGAAACCTATAAATGAGATTTGTGACCTTTCAATACGACAATAATTCTGAACCTAGGTTTGGGTTTAAAAAAAATGATCAAATCATTGATATAGTATATGCAAGTAATTGGATTCATCAATCAAAGAACGATTCGAGATTCTTAGACATACCTTCATCTTTGAAGGAAGCACTTAAAGATTGGACGGCCAATTTTGATAAAATAAAGGAACTTGATGGGGCCCTATCCAATCATGATTTACTTTCGGTTTCTGAAGGTGAATTTCAAGTAGCTACTTTAGAAACAAATGTCAAGTTATTACCGCCTGTTACAAATCCACGATCGTTTAGAGATTTTTATGCTTTTGAACAACATGTACGCTCTGCAAGAAAACTACGCGGTTTAGATATGCACCCAGATTGGTTCAAAATTCCTATTTTCTATTTTTCAAATCCCGTGGCGTTATATGGAGATAAAGCTGAAATACCATATCCTATAGGGACCGACGAATTAGACTTTGAATTGGAGTTCGCAATAATAATCGCTAATGGTGGTTCAAATATTTCTATTGATAATGCTAAAAACTTTATTGGGGGCTATACCATTTGCAATGATTGGTCTGCAAGAGATCTGCAAAGAGAAGAAATGGCAATGAATTTAGGGCCTGCAAAAGGTAAGGATTTTGCAACAAGTTTTGGCCCATATATGGTTACACCAGATGAACTCGAAAATGATTGGGATGAAAATGGAAAGCTACATTTACGAATGACCTGCCACGTTAATGGCAAGCTTATATCAGATGGTAATACAAATGATCTTTACCACTCATTTGGTAAAATGATAGAGCGTGCATCCATGAATACCAAGCTCCTTCCAGGTGACTACTTTGGCTCTGGAACGGTTGGAACAGGCTGTATTTTAGAATTGAGACCAGAAAATACAGGTGGCTGGATAAAGAAAGGCGATGTGGTTAAAATGGAAATAGAACAAATGGGTATTTTAGAAAACAAAATAGTATAATTGAGTATGCCTTTTTATCAAAAACGTGGTGAGATTCCAAATAAACGACACATTCAGTTTCGAGATAGTAAAAAAAACTTATATTGGGAAGAGCTGATTAGTAGAGAAGGTTTTAGTAACATATATTCTAATGTTTACCACCTCAACCCTCCTACTGGCATTGAAGCTGTAGGAAAAATGAATAAATTTAAAATTGCCTCATTAGATGAAGCGCACAGACACAGACATATAAAAACAGCTGAATTGAATTCAACTGGAGACCTAGTATCGTCAAGAATACCACTCCTTCACAATTCAGATATTATTATATCTAAATCACACGTGACAGAATCAATGAAATCACTTTATAGGAACGGATGTGCTGATGAACTCCTTTTCATCCATTCTGGCACTGGTACTTTTAAATCAAATTTTGGCAATATGCATATTAAGCCGGGGGATTATCTTCTAATTCCTAGGGGTGTTATATGGCAAATTGATATAAATGAAGAAATGAGAGTACTTGCTATAGAATCTTTTGGCCCCATCAAAACCCCTGACCGCTATCGCAATGAATTTGGGCAACTTCTTGAGCACTCCCCGTTTTCAGAAAGAGATATTATTACACCCGAATTTTCTGATGCTATTAATGATACGTCTATTGAAGTAGAAGTAAAGCTCAACGCTGGAATTCAGACCTATAGTTATCAATATCATCCGTTTGACCTGATTGGTTGGGATGGTTATTACTTCCCTTATATATTTAATATTAATGATTTTATGCCAATAACTGGGAAGATACATCAGCCTCCGCCAGTACACCAAACGTTCCAAGGTAGAGGCTTTGTTATCTGTTCATTTGTACCAAGACTTTTCGACTACCATCCTGAATCCATACCTGCACCATATGCCCATAGTAATGTGGATTCTGATGAGATCATATATTATGTCGAAGGAGAATTCATGAGCCGAAGAGGGATAGAACAAGGGTCTATTACACATCACCCTATGGGTCTCCCCCATGGACCACAGCCTGGGAAAATAGAAGAATCCATTGGAGCAAGTGAAACTAATGAGGTTGCAGTGATGATCGATGCTTTCAAACCTCTAAGTATTGCAAGGTCCTGCATTGAAATAGATGATGATAAATATCCTTTTTCCTGGACAGATAAATGATCTTTGACCCTACTGAGAAACCTTTTTCAGAAATACATAAATTAATGATCGGTTCTATCGTGCCTAGGCCTATCGCACTTGTATCAACTACATCAAAAGATGGTAATAATAATGTGGCGCCATTTTCATACTTCAATGGCGTTTGTTCTAACCCTCCTACTATAATGTTTGCGCCTGCTCGTCGTGGATGGGATGGACATGAAAAAGATACTCTTGTAAATATTAGAAATAATCAAGAATTTGTAATTAATATAGTTTCTGAATCATTTGCTGAAAAAATGGTGAAATGCTCTACTGATTTTGATCTAAATATTGATGAATTTCAAGTGTCTGGCTTAACGCCAGAATCTTCAAGTAAAGTCTCGCCTCCAAGGGTCAAAGAATCAAAGATAAATCTAGAATGTAAATTAGATCAAATAGTAGAAGTAGGTGATGGTAAGGCAGGTAGTGGCTTTGTTGTTCTTGGTACAATAGTACTTTTTCATATTGATGATGATATTTATGAAGATGGATACATTCTTTTAGATAAACTTGAGCCTTTAGGAAGACTTGCTGGTAACTGGTATACTAGACCCACAGATAATCTTAAAATTACCCGTCAGGTTAAACCAAAATAGAATCACACCAAGCTTAATATCGTTGATGACGCGATATATTGATATGACAATGAAAGAAATTCATAGGTTCATAATGCTAAATGAACAAGTGCCGAATAAAATATCTATGCTTGAACCTGAAATCTTAAAAGCAGTTGCTTCGCTTGGTTACAATTTGGGAGCAATA
Organism: uncultured Fidelibacterota bacterium; assembly: GCA_902562835.1. Lineage (GTDB taxonomy): Bacteria > Fidelibacterota > Marinisomatia > Marinisomatales > UBA1611 > CACEUX01. The sequence continues at coordinate 37,488 of CACEUX010000003.1, read as the reverse complement.
GAATTTTTTATAGAGAATAATAAACCTATATTTATAGAGCTTAATCCAATATGGGGTGGGCATGCCAGTATAAATGGGTTTGGCGATGATTAAATGCGGTCTTATTTAAATGACAATCGTGGAACCCTAGAGAATAGGATACCAAACATTTATAATTTTATGGATTATAGGTTCTATTATAAAAGACTATATGAACTCATTCGCCAGCATATTAGCCTGCTTGGCTCAGCTTAGATATTAAGTGAAGTTAATTAGTGCGCTAAAGTTTAAGGTCAATTAACTCTTCATTAACTACTTTAATCGTCTTTTCCACCTCTTCGGACTGGACTTTGAATGTTTTACCTTTTGGGAGCATGAAGGTGAGATGATCATTGGCATCGCACGTCTTATCTTTACTGAATCCCTCTTTGATACTATTGTCATCGCCTATTACTGTAACTCTTACTTCACATCTTTGGCCAGAAGAGTCTAGAGCCCTGACACGAATCGGAATCAACACAGTTTCGATTTCTTCTAGTCTATATCTAGCAGTTACATCTATAGCGTTATATGTTTTTACTTGGGGTAACCAATTCATTGGAAAATATATATCTGTTTTCTCCCAGGTTGCCGCAAATATACCATATGTCATATCACCTTGAACAGCCTTACTAGCTAGGTCGGAGAACCAGGCTTCATTGAGTTTCTCTCCAGTTGGTTCTGCAGCACCCGTAAAATGCCACTCATCATCCCATATCTCAACCCACGAATGATTTCCAGAATTATTATACCAAAGTGGGGTCCCCACAAATCGTGCAGGTATACCAACACTCCTACAAGCATCAATTAAAAGAATACTTAAACCCGTACAAGAGGCCATGCCAGCATCAATACTTTCATAGGGAGATTGGTCTGCTTTTGGTCTGTCCGTGGAATATATTACCCCCACATTATCATAGATATTCTGATTTAATAAAGCCACAGCATCGTATATAGAACTAGTATTCTTAATGATAGTTGAAAATCTATTATGAAAATCTTGGCGCCAACTATCTCGACGCTCATTTAAGCTAACATAAGGAAGCAAAAAGTTAAGAAAGATATCTTCTGGTATTTTCTTACCCCACTTGTTATTCTGCCACACATCATAAGCAAGTTCACAATTCGTAAGTAAAAATTGAGCTGATAGACTTCTTAAGTCTTCTTTCTGCATATTTTTAATAAGCCATTCCATGCCAGCGAGCTGCTCTTTTGGTACTCCTGTTATCGCTTTCTTAATCTGGTGCGCATTTCCCCCAGCAATTTTTAATTGTTGATCAAGATTACTTCCAAAGAGCATATTTAGGATAATCAATGATATTACAGTTTTCTTCATAGGACAAATTCAATAGTTATGTATCAGAATACGAAGAAAATTTATAAGAAGCTATCTATAGATTTTATTTAGTTTTGATGATGGCATTAGATATAAAAAGTAAAATTTATCAGGCACAGTGCATTGGGAATGTTGAACCAATTGAATATATGATACCCTACCCATCAATGCGTTCCTTGATCGAAGGACAGAACATAAAATATGCTGATCAGGTCATTATTAAGGAATTGAATATTACTAACCAAATTTTTTATGATTATGTTCAACAAACTTCTCATTGGCTTGAGGATTTAGGGCTAAAGCCAAAACAAAGGATTATAATTCCTGAACTCGAATATCCGCAAAGCGAGATCTTTCTATTTGGAGTTTGGAATTTAGGTGCTGTAGGTGTGTTAGCTGTGGATGCTAATACAAGTAAGATAAAAAAAGTATGGAATACTAAACTAGACCTTGAAAGCAAAATCAGCTTATTTGAAAAGATTAAAAGTTATCCGATTAATTATAAACCTAAATACAAGCCTCTACTTGATGATGAAGCACTGCTAACCTTTGAAAGTGAGTTCGGAATCCGTTTATCTCATTACAATCTATTAGTGAATACAAATGGAATACAAAAAGCTATAGGATTAAAAAGCAGAACTAGTTTACACTGCGATCTAAAGCCGTGGTCAACTGCTTGGGTCATATTTCAAGCAATCTTACCAATTTATTCGGGGTGTATCTTTGATCGAGCGAAGCCAGATATTACTTTCGGGGATTCAGAGCATAGTTATAATTTTCGAAAAGACATCGAAAAATTATCTGAATTCTCTAAAAATGATATTGGGGTATGCCCAGAAAATACTGCTGCTGTATGCATAGGTAATGCACCAATACATTTAACAAGTTTTAGTAAACAGAAAACACAATTAAAAATAAAAGGACACTCCGTTATGATGGGGTATTTGGATGAATTAAAAAATCAATCATCCTTTAAAAGAGAAGCACTGTTTATTTCTGTTTAAGCTAGGTCTTCTAGAACTTGCTGTGCATGGTCTTTTGGCTTGACCTTGTCATATGCCCTTTCAATAATTCCATTTTCATCAACTAGGTATGATACTCTAAAAATACCTTCATACTCCCTACCGTACATTTTTTTCAAACCAATGGCCTCATAAGCTCTAATGGTTATTTTATCTGGATCAGATAAAAGTGAAAAAGGGAAATCTTGTTTGATACAAAAATTCTTTTGGGTTTTAACTTTATCAGCACTTATACCGATTATAACTACATTTTTTTTCTTAAAATTTTTGAACTCATCCCGGAGCCCTTTTCCTTCAGTGGTACATCCGGGTGTACTTGCTCTAGGATAAAACCATATTAATACTTTTTGACCTTGAAAGTCACTCATACTAACCTGATTACCATCTTGGTCATCTAAAGTGAAGTCTGGCGCTTTCATTCCTTCTGTTAACATCTTTTTCTCCTATATATTTAAAATGAAATTTCTGACCACTTGATTCGATCATCATCTGAATTTAACATATTAAATATTGCTGTAATACCATCCTTCTGGCCACTCCAGATAAGAGTTTGGTGAGCCGTATTAAAGTCCACCCATTTAAATTCACAGTGTTCATCAGATAATATTACTTCTTCATCCTCAACTTCAATACCAAAGACAGGCACCATATTGACCCAGTCACCATGCGCTTCATAAAATTTACTGACATGGTCTGCTACAAATATTCTAACTGGTTCAAATCCTGTTTCCTCTTTTAGCTCTCGTATAGCTGCTTCCCATGATGTCTCCCCTGCCTCTATCTTACCTGCTACACCTTGCCATAAGTGCTCGTATATTTTTGTTTTAGCACGCTTGAGCAATAGAAACCTTATCTCCTTATTCTTCCTATTAAACACGTAAGCATCAATAACCCTAACAATGACCTTTGGCATCACATCCCTTTCATATCTTTCATTTTATTTAATGTTTCTTTAGACCAATTATTAAAATTGCCTTTCACGATCTGATTCTTAATTCTTTTCATGAGATCATGATAATAAACAAGGTTAAGTGTTGATGCAATTCTAAGGCCCAGCACTTCATTGATATTAAAAAGGTGTCGAACATATGACCTTGAAAATTTCTGTCCCCAAAGATGAGAGCTTTCAGTATCTATAGGACCCAGATCTTCTTTAAATTTTTCATTTCTTATATTGATCACCCCTTTTGAGGTAAAGATATGTCCATTCCTACCATTGCGCGTAGGCATTACACAATCAAACATATCAACGCCCCGATTTACTGCAGCCAAGATATCGGATGGCTTACCTACACCCATCAGATATCTAGCCTGATTTTTTGGTAGGATACTATCACAATATTCCACTGTATCAAGCATAGCGTCTTTTTCCTCTCCTACAGCGAGGCCCCCTATGGCCATACCAATAGTTGAATATGGTATTAATTGTTCTGCACTTTGAAGTCTAAGGGAGTGATGAGTCCCTCCCTGCATGATGGGAAATATTGCTTGTTCATGGCTATATCTTTCTGGGTTTTTCGAGAGCCATTTATGGCAACGACTCATCCAATCAGTTGTTCTTCGTACGGCATTTTTGACCGTTTCAAGGCTTGATTTACCCGGAGGGCACTCGTCAAATGCCATTATTATATCCGACCCCAGGTCTCGTTGAATTTTCATAGATATCTCTGGCGTAAACAAATGCTTGCTTCCATCTAAATGAGATTGGAATGCAACTCCTTCATCAGATATCTTATTTAGCTTTGCAAGGGAAAAGACCTGGAAGCCACCACTATCAGTTAAGATTGGTTTGTCCCAAGAGAGGAAAGAATGGAGCCCTCCAGCACGCTCTATAATAGGAGTGCCAGGTCTAAGATATAGGTGGTATGTATTCCCTAATATGATCTGTGAATTGATATTCTTTAGCTCTTCAGGAGTAAAGGTCTTTACAGCTCCAACTGTACCAACTGGCATAAATACTGGAGTTTCTATTTCTCCATGCCCAGTATACAAGGTGCCAGTCCTTGCATTAGAATTAGGGTCAGTTTTTTTTAATGAGAATTTCAAAAAGAGTTAAAATAATAATTGGAATACATCTTTTACATACTTGACAGTTTGGACACCAATATTTAGTTCCACCTTATCAACATTTTTCATATTTGCAACTGGCACAATTGCTGTATCAAAACCTAATGCTGCAGCTTCGCTTAAACGATACTCTAGGCGATTAACAGAACGTACTTCTCCTGCTAAACCTACTTCTCCACAAAGTATGATCTTTTGATCTATTGGTTTATCCATTGCGCTAGATGCGATAGATGAAATAATAGATAGGTCTAACGCAGGGTCATCAACTTTAAAACCTCCAACTAAATTCACGTATACATCTTTACTACCCATTGCAAGTCCCATTCTTTTTTCTAAAACTGCGATCAACATTCCTAGCCGTTTATAATCAAACCCATTTACATTTCTTTGCGGGGTTCCATAGTTTGCACTTGAAACCAGAGCTTGGACTTCGACCAATATTGGTCTTGTACCTTCTAATGATGGATAGATACTAGTACCCGCAACCTCAATGCTTCGCTCTGCTAAAAACATCTCAGATGGGTTCTTCACTTCTGACAGTCCCTTTTCATCCATTTGAAATATTCCTATTTCATGTGTCGCTCCAAACCTATTTTTTTCTGAACGTAATATGCGATGATCATAGCGATCATCTCCTTCCATATATAAGACCGTGTCTACCATATGCTCAAGCATCTTTGGTCCAGCTATGGTGCCGTCTTTTGTTACATGCCCCACAATCAGAATAGCTACATTTCTTTGCTTAGCTGTTTCTAAGAGTCTTTGGCCACAATCCCGAATTTGGCTAGGTGAGCCAGGGAGTGAATCAAGCTCGGAATTCATTACGGTCTGTATGGAGTCAATAATTAGTAGGTCCGGCTGAATTCGTTCTAGATGATTTAATATTCCATCGAGTTCATTTGCGCCTGATAAAAATAAATTTTCTGATTTTACATTGAGGCGTTTAGCGCGCAATGCCACCTGCTCTTCGCTCTCTTCAGCAGAAATATAGAGCGCTTTTCGATCTAATTCTGAGCAAATATGTAGTGCTAAGGTTGATTTTCCAACTCCAGGGTTACCCCCAAGTAGTATTAGTGAACCAGCTAATAGTCCACCTCCGAGCACTCGATCCACCTCATTAATGCCAGTACATATCCTATCGCCAGGATTGGTGTTTAATACATCATTTAAGGATCTTGAATCCTTTAGATCAATACGTTTATTGTTCTTTTTACGAGTAGTTTTAAATTCAGAAAGAGTCCCCCACTCTTTACATGAAGGACATTGTCCATTCCACTTTGGGAAATCATCTCCACAAGCACTGCAGAGATAAGCTGTTTTCTGTCTAATGTTAGCCATGATGGGTTAGGAAATTGATTATCATGACACGCCTAATCAAGTAAGGTTTACCAATCAGGACCCAAAGAAAAATACCATTGTGGTTTAGAATAACCGTTTGAATTTCTATCCCAAGCCATTTCTATTTTCAATAAAAAATATCCTAAGTTTATTTTCGTTCCTAGCCCAGCAGTAGATACCCAAGGCGAATAGTCGCCAGACACAGTTGGGCCATATCTACTTGGCCATATCTTTGAAGAAAATTCATCAGGATTGTCCCATGCTGCGCCTATGTCTACAAATGCATGCCCTCGAATATTCCCGAATATCATTTTTAATGGGAAGCCGAGTGCGAGATAATTGATGAATGGAAACCGGACTTCAATATTAAATAGAGAGGTTGTATTTCCATACCTCTCAGCAAATCGAGCGCCTCTTAAGGGCCAAGCGTATTCCGTAAAATAAACATCATGTATTAGAGTGGCATTTGATGTATCTGTGATTACTTCTCTAAAATTGCCATTATCTGGAACTCCATTGGTCTCTCCACCTCCACCTAACAAATATGGAATCCCACCTAAAAAGAATTTTTGCTTATTTGGCCCAAAACTCTTACCAATAAAACCTCTTAGTGCTATGGTATAATCTCGACCAAAACGCCAATATTTTCTCACATCTGATTTCACAGTTTGGAACTTTAATTGATCTGATCCAAACCCTGGGCTTATGGTCATAGTCGTATTTTGCCTCAGACCATCAACGGGACCAGTAAAGCCAAAAATTGAATTATCATACACCCAGCTTAATCTTGGCAATACGGTAGAATATGTGGAAGAGTATGTTGTTGAATATTCATATTGCCCAAAATCATTTACTAAGGTCTGCTCTAAAATTGAATAATTAATGTTATGCCATGAAAGGCCATAATCTAGTCTTTGAAAACGACTGAATGGCTGAGATACAATCCCTTGAAGACCATAGTGCCTTAATCGTGCAAACGAAAAGTAATCCACATTGAAAAAATTCGCGTTTTGAAAAGCGGTAAAATAATAATCCATTTTATTTTTTAGATAACCATATTGAAAAAAGTAGTCACTATTTTCAAGTGTCAATACCATCTCTGTACCAAATGCTATCTGGTGATCACCTAGAATATCACTAAATGCAAAATAGGTCATGCCGCTTGTACCAAAAACATTGCTGATTTGTAGATTACCACTTACCAGATCAAGGGTAAACCTTGTCTTATAATCTTTTGACACATACTCACCATCTACTTTTGAAGAGTCAATGGAAATTATTTTTTCAACTGCTGCCCCCTCATCGATCGAGGAATTAAAATTTTGGTACCCATTTGCAAATATCCAACCTGAATAATCATTCTGCTGCTGTCCTCTTTCCGATTTTAGATTTGACTTATGACCTCTAAGGTCAACCAGCGTCTCTGTTTCTGTTTTTTGATTAAGAATGAACTGGGTAGGCTCAACAGACCTTCTTTTTAATTTTAAAGGTTCAGCTAGACTATAAAGGTCCCATCCGATTCCTGAATATCCTGCAAAAATAAGCATATTATCATCACCTGATAATGTTGGCTGCTGAAGCCCCGTTAAAACATTAGTTAATGGATATGGTTGATTTTCATTATCTTCAGAGGTTGACTGTTCATCATTTTCGAGGGGATGAATAAATAAATTCCAAACCCCATTATAATCAGCAGTGTAAAAAAGTTTATTAGTTTTATTAGCCCAGACTGGATGGGTCTCACTGTATTCTGTATCTGTTATCCTATTTATTTTACCATTTTCAATATTTACCGTATAAATATCTGTTTGACTATAATCATGTAAATGCATGGCACCATTGTATTTACCTGAAACGTAATCTCCTCGATCTGAAACAAAAGCGATCTCTGTTCCTTCGGGGTTCCATGAAGGGTAGGCGTCTGAAAAAATATCATCTGTGATCTTCTTTGTCGATTTATTGATTAAGTTAAAAAGATAAATATCACTTGACTTACCGGACTGCCCAACAAAAGCAATTAGATCTCCTTTTGGGCTCCATGATGCAGAAAATACACCATCAATATCAATTTCATATTTTTGACCTTTTCTAGTCTCAACATCGATTATATGTAATACATCCCCTTTACCTGCTTTTGCTGCAACAACGATACTTTTATTATCGGGAGACCAGGATAGACCGGGCTGTAGCCATTTCAATTCTTCAAAATCAACAGAGCGATTACCTTTGACAAGTTTTTTAATATTTTTACCGGTCATTGCATCAAGTATGTGTATATCAAAATACCCATTTTGATCTGATAGAACAGCAACCATACTTCCATCAGGAGAAAGTGCAGGACTTACATTATAAAAGTTCCTCGCTTTTTTATGATCAGTTAATTTCTCTGACATATCTTCAAGTGGGTCTCTATCCTTAACATCAGGCCAGTATTCCTTTTTGAGATATTTATGCCACTGCTTGGTGAGGTCTTCATAATTCATACCCAATGCATTTTCATAACCTTTTTCAGCATTTTGAGTTCGCTTCATAGAGCGAAACACGTCTCCAATTTTTTCCCTTCCATATTTCCCTGCAATAAATCTCCAGAGGGATTGCCCACCTTTATAAGCCATGAAATAATTTAATTCTTTAACAGATGGCATTCTTTCATGAACAGCAACATCTCTTAGAACCATATCTGCCTTGGTATCCCAGTTTGAACTTAGATATTCAGCAAGCCCTTCATTTGACCATATAGGAACACGTATTTTTGTTCTACTAGAAACAACATTTTGCATTCTTCCACCATAAACCATATCATTTATGACGGCATGTACTAATTCATGGTGAATGACATGACGGAATTGTTCATAATTCCCTTCAAAAGGGAAAACAACCCTATTTTTGAATAGCTCGGTGACCCCCCCAACCCCTTCACGCATATAGGCACCAACTACATTGGTTTGTTGAAATTCATTATGGGAATTATATACCATAATAGAGACTCGACGCTTTAGATCCCAGCGGAGGTGTATGGATATTTGCTCATAAGACTCTTCTGCAACCTCTGCAGCGAATTCTGCGAGGTCTTTTTGCTCACCATAATAATAAATATCGAAGTGAGGAGTTTGAATAAAGCTCCAATCAAAATCTCTATACTGCATCTTATTTTTCCCAAAGGACTGAGCACCTAAGGAAGTAGTAAGAAAAAGTACTGTTGTAAAAAATAATTTCATTGTTTATTAAGATACGCACCCAAACAATATTGGGTTCCTTGATTCTAGATCATTTTCATAAAAAAAGTCAATAATTCACGTTCAATCACAATATCTGTATAAAAATATGTTTTTACGTTTCTGATCCAAAAATAGATTGAATCTTTGAAGCAATCAAATCACCTGATCTTTTGTGTCCTTTTTCATCAAGGTGGAGACCATCTAGTTGGGAATATTCTACCTTTGATGAAAGGTCATAATAATGACATTCTTTATCATTCGCTAATTTTGAATAATGGTCATGAAATTGAAAGGATTTTTTCATACCCCCAATAAAAATCAGTTTATTGTCAACATCTTTATAACCTTCATGGGCTAAGGCAGGCGGACTTAATATAAGTATCTGGGGAGCACTCTGCATGTCTGGCCCAAAAGTTGTCGCTTGAATCATATCAATTATTTCGGAGATTCCATTTGTGATCGTTTCAATCTCTCTATCAAAAATAATTTTAAGATCATTTATACCTAGTTGGATAATGACAATATCTAATGGTGAGTGCGAGTATAAACATGGTGAGATATATGATGTACCACTCCTACCTTCAATGTCTGGATATTCAACGTTAGTTGTCCTGCCATTTAATCCTTCTTCAATTACATGATAGTTAATACCCAAAGCTTTCTCCATGACCCCTGGCCACCTGATATCTCTAGCATAACGCTCCATATAAAAAGTGTTAGGATCGAATGCCCCGGGTACAAAACCCCAAGTATTTGAGTCACCAAAACACAGAATGCTTTTTTTATTCATATTTTAAATTACAGTAGTTAGTCAGTAGCTTTAAAAAGGATAATTTTTTCATTGTAAAAAATTTATCAAGAGACTTTTTAATAAAGGAAGTTAAGTGATCTAAGAGATATTGAGAATTTTCCCAATTCAAAAGTTTTACCTCTATTTAGATTGTATTTTCTCAATTGAGGTAAAATTTTTAATTTAAAAATATTTTTTAATTATCAATGCTATCCAACGGTAAGTTTTAACCGCTATGAAGACGCCCGTCTATTTTATTTCAGATATTCATTTGAAATTATCTTTAGACAAAAAAGAGAAAGAGCGAAGAGAAATGCTTTATCGTCTTTTTGATAAGATAATGGAAACTGGTGGGACCTGCTTTTTTGTGGGTGACCTGTTTGACTTTTATTTTGAATACCCTGATGTGATTCCAAAAGCTTATGCCGATTTCTATCTTAAAGCCATGTCTCTTAGAAGGAAAGGTGTCGACTTACATTTTCTTGTGGGGAATCACGACTATTGGACAGGAGAATTCATGGAACATGAGATCATGGATATGGTTTATCATACTGATACCCAGATAAAAATAAATGATAAGAAATTTTATTTAACACATGGAGATGGATTACTCAGTTGGGACCACGGTTACCGGTTACTAAAGAAAGTAATACGATCAAATACTTTTATAAGGCCCTTTAGTTGGTTGCACCCAACCATATCATATAAGATCGCAAGGTTTATATCAAGAAGCGGGCATTACCACACCCATTCTGAAGATTTTAATAAAGATGTACGTATTGAACTAAAACAAGCTGCAAAAAAACATTTTGATAATGGCTTTGATTACATGATCTCGGGGCATTATCATTTAGGTGAGATGTTTACAATTAATGAAGGGAAACTGGCTGTTTTAGGCGATTGGTTCTTTCGTCCATCCTATGCGGTCTATGATGGTGAAGACCTCAATATGATTCTATGGGAGAAAGATGAATAGGTTCATCCACATAATTTTATGTATGACACTTGTGATTCAAGGCTGTTCAAGTATAAAAGGACTTTTTGGAAAAAGATCTATTGGCGACCCAAATGATCCAGATTTCTTAAACCGAGTGCAAGAGTTAAAAAGTGCATATCGCGGAGGTAATGTCAAGGCCTTAGATGAATTGATAGAAGTATACGATGATGAAGATCTTCATGTTAAACTACGTGTAGCTGCAGGTAAAACACTTGCACAAACACAACATCCAAGAGCTTTGCATGCTATCGCTGAAATGGTTGCGACCACGACCGCAGTGGACTACACTCTATTAAATGAATCTATTAATATGCTTGGAATGTTCAGTGAAAATCCAAAAGCTGCTGCCGCACTAGTGCGGTCCATGAAAACAATGGAGAGTAGAACAAATGAAGTTCATATTTCACTGGTAAAGAGCCTTAACCGTGTTAGAACGAAAGATCAGATATTAGCTCTTTTAGATCTCTATGAAGTGGCAAAGAGCAATATGTCTAGAACTGAACGCTTATTGACAGAAACCCTAGGAGCAATAGGCACAGATCAGGTGGTCCCCATATTGACCTCAGTTGCAAGAGACCCAAATATAAATATAGGAATTAGAAATAAAGCTGTAGAAATATTAGGGAAAAAGAACCCAAATGAAGTAGCCATTGCCTTTGCTGAATTGTTGGGGGATCCAAATACCAACTTAGAGGTCAGAGAGTTTGCACTAAATACAATGAAGGGCGTTAAAGAAGAAAACCTTGTCCTTTCACTTTTGAATACTTACAACATGGGTAAAACACAATATTATAGTCTATTGAACACCATGCTCGCAGCACTTGGGGAATTTGATGACCCAGAGGTAAAAAAGGCAGTTATTGAAATTGCACATAGTGATGACTACCCTGTAGATATAAGAAAAAAAGCTATAGATAATCTAGCCGCATTCAATGATCCTTCTGTCATTGACGGCCTTTTGCCGCTACTCGAGGATAAAGAAAACTATATTTATTATGATAATATTATCAATATGGTCTATGCATTAGGTGAAGAAAAGAGAAATGCAGAATCTGTTAGGCGAATGGCATTTAAAGCACACTTTTCCAGAAAAGAATATGATTAGATATTTATCTTGGATACTTCTCTTGAATATGATTCTTGCCGTAGAGGTGGAGAGTAAGAAGAAGACAAAATTTACGGTTACAGGCATTGTACTTGGCAAAGATGGTCAGGGACTTAAAAAAGTAAAACTTAGTCTTTTGAATGAAGATGGGAAAAAAGTGGATAAGGATAAAACCGGTAGCGATGGAGAGTTTAAGTTTAAGAAGATCTCAGCAGGATCTTATGTCCTTAAAGGAATTCATAAAAAAGAAGGTGAAGCTGAAATTAACTTTACTGTAACAACGAAAGATGTCGACCTTACGCTAAAAATTCCACCTGATGAAATATTGGACCTACCTGTTTTAACAGATAAAGAAATAAGTATTACACCTGAGATGGATATGTTGCCACAGCAGAGGAAAGAAGCTGGAAAGCAAAAACTAAAATTTGAAGATCTTTTCTTTGAATACGAATCTAACCTTAAGGCATTAGAAACAGAAATTGATTCTTTAAAGAGCGTTGTAAAAGGATATGAGAAGGGTCAGACCATGCCAAATGTTCGCCGTGATATCTTAGACTTGATCAAAGTACCCGACTACCAACATCGCGTTGAGCTTCAGAATGGCACTGTTGTATCTGGTGAACTTTTAGAAGAATCTGATTCTACCCTTACTCTCAAGACACAGATCGGTACTTTGGTGTTGAAAAAAGAAATGGTAGTACGTATGGATGAGTTAGAAAAACCAGGACCCAAAGTAGTCTTTTTAGGCGATCCATTCATAGATTATTATCCAGATATGCAGGTCTTTTCTGGGCGAGTGAAGAATGTTGGTGAGATCCGTGCTGATTTTGTAAGAGTGATCGGTAATTTATTTGACCAGACCACGAAAAATACAGGATCAGATTCTATTTTTGTAAAAGGCACACGCATTGCTTATGAATCAAATGTCGTTGCTGACACAGCACTTGAACCCGACCAGACAGCTTCGTATATGCTCGTGGTACCATTAGAAAAAGGACAAAAAGCTCAGTATCATACTATGGATATACATTGGGAGAAAACAAAGTAAAATGCAGAAACCTTTATTACTTTCACTGCTAATATCATTTACTGTTGCCCATTCTGGTAAAAATGATCGAATTATTGATTTCCCTGATCTTCCTGGGTTTAAGACATTGGTATGCGACCTTCACATGCACACTGTTTTTTCTGATGGGAGTGTTTGGCCAAATATTCGGGTAATGGAAGCGAATAAGGATGGACTTGATGTGATTGCAACAACAGAACACATTGAGTACCAGTCATGGATTTCTGATATTCCTCATCCAGATAGAAACCGATCGTATGATCTCGCCAAGGGGTTTGCTAAGAATTCAGACCTATTGGTATTGAATGGATCTGAAATAACTAGAGATATGCCTCCAGGACATGCCAATGCAATATTTTTAGAAGATGCAAATAAATTGATTACAGATGATCCAATAGAAGCATTCCTTGAAGCCCGTAAACAGGATGCCTTTATCTTTTGGAATCACCCACACTGGGCTAGCCAATCACCTGATGCAAGTGTTCCATTAGACCAACTCCATATACAGATGATCAATAATGATCTTATTGAAGGTATAGAGATTGTCAATGATACAACCTATTCAAATGAAGCCTTTCAACTTGCCTTGGATTATGACCTAACCATACTTGGTACATCTGATATCCATGAAATAATTGACTGGCAATACCGCATACCATCCGGTGGTCATCGTCCAGTCACTTTAGTATTTGCAAGAGAAAAAAACGAAAATTCATTAAAAAGAGCATTAAGGAATGGACAGACGGTTGTATGGTTCAATAAAAAACTAATAGGCAAGAGTGATTTTCTTTTACCACTTATAAACAATAGTTTAGAAATTGAATCTGCGAGTTATATATCAAATACTACGATAGTGCATGTTGTGCTTTCTAATAATTCAGATGCTCCATATACACTTAGGAATCAAAGTAATTTTGATTTTTATAATGCAACAAATCTCATAACAGTACCAGCCCATGGTGAATCTATCATTGATGTAAGGACCCTTGATAAAAAGAGAAAATTTGAATTAGAGTTTGAGGTTTTAAATGCATTAATTGCGCCTGATACAAATCCCATTTTCAGATTAGTTGTTAAACCAAAACAATAGATTAAATAGCCCAGGAAGCAGTTACCAAATTGTTCAGATTAAACATGATCAATTTAACTTCCAATAATTAAACTGATCTTGAAATTAATAAATCTACTTCTCGTCATTCATTTAACTGTAATTGGATATGTCCATGGTGAAAATAATTATCCAATTATTCTAATCCATGGCTTTTTAGGCTGGGGAAAAGATGAAGTTGGTGAAATGAATTACTGGGGAGGGGATTATGATATTGAACAACATTTGACTGAGAAAGGTTTCAAGGTCTATTCTGTCTCTTTAGGCCCTGTATCATCAACTTATGATTGCGCTATTGAAACATTCTATCAAATTAAAGGAGGACAGGTTGATTATGGCGTTGAACACTCTAAAAATTATAACCTGATCCAAAGACCTAAAGAAAAACATTACTCTGGCCTATATCCAGCATGGGATGAAAATCATCCTGTACATTTGGTCGGATACAGTTTTGGCGGACTAACGGCTAGAATGTTAATTCACTTGTTGAATTCAACTTTCATTGATGAATCTAATGGCAAACCAGACCAAAGTGAACTGTTGGGTAAACATTTAAATAATTGGGTTAGATCTGTAACAACAATGTCAACACCAAATAATGGGGCAACTCTTTCAGATATCGTGGTAGATATTTTACCATTTACAGATAATTTAATTCCTATTGCAAATATTATAAGTACAAGCTTCTATGATTTTGATTTAGAACAATGGAATCTTTCAAAAAGTGAAAATGAGACACTGCAAGAATATCTAAGCAGATTGACAAAGCATCCAGCATGGAATACAAAAAATAGCATTGCTTGGGATTCTAGTATTCAAGGGGCAAAGGAATTGAATGATATTTTAGTTATTGATCCGGAGATTTATTACTTTTCCTCCAGTACAGTTGCAAGTATTCTAGATACAAATTCCGGTCACCACAAGCCTGCAGAATATACTCATACTACAAGTTACCCATGGTCATGGCTTATAGGAAGATCAAAAGTTGATATAGGTGATGGACAACAGACGGATTCGACATGGTTCGAAAATGATGGCACTGTAAATACAATTTCTATGAAAAGACCTTTTAGTGGTAAGCATGGACCTGAGCCCGTGATCAACTTATCAAAACATGGATCCATAGAACCAGGGATATGGAATTTTATAGGGCAATTTAAATATGATCATAAGACGTTTATTGGCCATTTTTTAAGTGATGAGGTAAAAGTAAAAGAGATAATGACTATTTTTGAAGATCATGCAAGGCTACTTTATTCACTTCCATAAATAATACCTTTTATATACATTTTTAGTTTATCTTCTAGAGTGGGTGACAATAGTAACACAACGCTAAACCAACTAAAAACAATCCCAAACCTTTTGAGCCTAAGTAGGCTAGTATTAATGCCTGCAATGCTTATCCCGTCTTTTTTAATGAACGACGATCATCAGGCTCGAATGATATTTCTTGGAATGTTCATCCTAATTGGAGTTACAGACAAACTTGATGGAACCATTGCAAGATACCTGAATCAAACCAGCCATCTAGGAGCTAAACTTGATACAATGGCTGATATGGTATTCTATCCACTTATTACTTTATGGTTATATCGCTTCTCACCTCAAGTTGTAGAGGGCTGGTGGTATTTGGTTTATGTTTTAATGGCACTATTTTTTATCAAAATGGTTCTCGGTAAACAAAAGTTTGGAGAAATACCTGTTTTCCATACAATTGGTGGAAAAACCTTTGCAGCGTCTCTTTACTTCTTCATGATAATTGCCATATTATATCCTGATCTAGCATCACAAGTGTTTCCAGTACTTTGCGTGATCGGTTATATTAATCAGATCGAAGAAATGTATATATTCATCACTAGAGACAGTGTAGATGAAAATATTCGATCAGTTTTTGACTAAATTTTTTATTTAACTTATTTCAATCATACCAGTCTAATTATTAATATTCATCATAATCTTTTATCCCGAGGAAAAAATGAACAAGATATTTAAATGGGCAATAGTCTTAATTACCCTATCAATAAACTATCAATCTTTATATGGACACAAGAACCATAAAGATAAACCTGCAATGCCTGCAATCGGTATAGTTCAAGGGGAGATTTTAGATTCAACATCAATGAAACCTATTGAGTACGCATCTGTATCGTTGGTGGATCTTGAACATAATGAACTGATTACTGGTGGTCTAAGTGATAAGAACGGTCGAGTTAACATTACTGAAATTCCATTAGGTAAATATGTTGCCGTTATCGAGTTCATGGGATATGCAAAAAAAGAGATTGGCCCCCTGAATATATACCCTGGTGAAGGAGGGGGTATTAGGCAAAATATTGGGACCATAAAAATGAGTATCTCTACTTTGAATATGGCTGCCATTGATGTTGTTGGCGATGAAAGTACATTCATTCAAACAATCGATAAAAAAATATTTAATGTTGGTAGAGACCTATCATCCTCTGGCGGAACTGGAGCTGATGTATTGAGGAAAGTCCCATCTGTTGATGTGGATATTGATGGAGTTATTTCCATTGCTGGTGATGCAAATGTGACCATCCTTGTCGATGGAAAAAGAAGTGGAAGAACCGGTAGTGGTAGACGGGGAGAGATAGAAAACATAGCTGCTTCCATGATCGAGAAGGTTGAGGTTATCACAAACCCATCTGCAAAATATGACCCTGATGGTGTTGGAGGTATAATTAATATCGTTATGAAAAGAGGAGCTCTTGATGGTTTCAACGGAAACGTTTCAGCTATGCAAGGAGACTATAAGCAACAAAATCTTAGTGGGAACGTAAATTATCGAACGGATAAACTCAATCTGTTCACTAGCATGAATTATCGAACGGGAGACAGAGTTGGCGAGGGCCTAAGACAATTTCAATGGGATTATTCCGATAACAATAGAATAACTGACTCTCTATTCCAAAATACTCACAGAACAAGTACACCAAATAATCTAGGCTTTAGAATTGGAGGAGATTATTATCCTTCAACCAACAAAACAGTTGGATATACACTGGACATATCAGAGCATAAAGAATTAGAACAAAACAATATTAATTATCTTATCAATACAAGAGACACTACTGAATTAGGTGAAAGACAAATGGAAGAAAATGATAATGGCTATCATATTGACCATGTCCTTTCATATGAAAATAAGTTTGATTCTAAAGAACAATTGTTAAAAGCCTATGCAAGCCTTGCTCATGAGATCGATGATGTATTTGAAACTGGGACAATGGAAAGTCAATATGGATCTGATTTGAGAAATAGCAATAGCAAAACATTGGAGAATAACAATAACATAACCGTGGCCGTGGACTATGAAAATGAATATGGTGAAAAACTGGGTATCGAAACAGGTCTAAAGTTTTCAATTAGAAATTTTGGAGAGGACTTAAACTATTTAGAAGATAAATATGATAACGATTATGAGGAAGATATCTACGCTGCTTATCTAGTTACAAAATACGATCTTACTGATCGTTTTGGTCTAAAGCTAGGAGCTAGATTTGAACAGGTTGAAACAAAGGCAAACCTGAGTGGGCCCACTACACATGATTCAACAAATATCATTACAAAGATATTTGACCAAGCAATATCTGAATCACCTTTTGATAATCCATATACTAAGGTATACCCCAGTGCTTTCTTACTTTACAAACTAACAGAAAGACAGAGTATGCAATTTGGTTACTCCAAAAAAGTAAACAGGCCAAATAGACGGACACTAAGCCCATTCCCAAACAACACTCAAGACATCAGTAGACTAAGGAATGGAAATCCTTATATAAGACCAGAATACAGTGATGTTATGGAATTGTCATTTTCCAGTAACTCTAGAAAATTAAATATAAACATGTCCTCTTCTTACAAAAATACCAGTGACGTCATCATGTGGTGGGATAGAGATTATATGACTTTCATTGATACGGAAAGGCCTACTGGCCCTGATACGACTACATATGAGATTCTCACTGCTGGTAATGCTGAAAATTCAAAAAGCATGAATTTTAGTGGCAACATTATGTATCGTCCAATGCCTCTGGCAAGCATCATGATCTGGGGTTATAGTTGGAACTCTAAAATATCAGATCAAGGCGAAGCAGATTTTAATGGCAACTCAAGAGGCATGGGATTGGGTGGTCGGCTCACACTAAACATTCCAACCATTGCCCGAATTGAACTATCAGGAAATGGACGTGGAAAAATGAAAATAACAACTGGGACCATCCCTAGTAATTATCGCGTCAACCTTGGAATTCAAAAATCGTTTCTAAAAAATAAATTATCAGTTACGCTGAAAGTAAATGACCTTTTTGATACTGGGAAATTCATAATAGACACATCAACCGATGTCACAAACTCTATTACCCAAGAAACATATACTCAATTGATGTATGCAGAACGCCAAAGACAAAAACGAAATACTTCCATAGTATTAAATTATAATTTTGGTAAACAACAAAAAAAGAAATGGGGCCGTGGTAATTTTTCTGGCCGCTCTGGGGGAATGGGCGGTGGAGGAATGGAAATGGATTATTGATCTAAGGTAATCTTATTCTCTCAACCATTTCTTTTACATCACTTGGAATTTCTGGAGTTTTCTTTGATACAAGGTAGGCAACCACAAAATTAACAACTGCGCCTACTGCGCCAAAAGCATTAGGCTCAATGCCAAAGAACCAGTTTGGTTCCATATCCCCTAAAAATGCTGTTGATTGAATAAACATTATTCCTTTATGTTGGAAGACATATAGCAGCGTAACTCCTATTCCCGCTAACATACCTGCAATTGCACCTTCTTTATTAATTGTTCTAGAAAAGATACCCATCATGAGTGCAGGGAAAATAGATGAAGCGGCAAGACCAAAAGCAAGAGCAACTGTACCCGCCGCAAAATCAGGTGGGTTGAAACCAAAATAACCAGCAACTGCAATTGATGCTGCCATTGCAACCCTACTCGCTCTTAGCTCATCTTGCTCTGATATCTCTGGCTTAAAAACACCTTTTAAGAGGTCATGTGATATAGAAGATGAAATAGCAAGTAGAAGACCGGCTGCAGTAGATAAAGCAGCAGCGAGACCACCTGCCGCTACCAAAGCTATTACCCAATTAGGCAACCCTGCTATTTCGGGGTTTGCTAAGACCATTATATCCCGATCAACTTTCACCATTTCATTATTACTAGAACCAGTGTAGTCAATTAGGCCATCTTCATTCTTATCTTCAAATTGTAGCAACCCAGTTTTTTCCCAATTCCTAAACCATGATGGTCTATCACTATATGCTATATTGTTTTCTTTTGTTGGTTGGTCAATAGTGGTCATTAAGTTGAGCCTGGCCATGGCAGCAACAGCAGGAGCTGTTGTATAGAGAACTGCAATAAAAACCAATGCCCACCCTGCAGATAATCTTGCAGCTTTTACTGATGGAACAGTAAAAAATCTCATGATCACATGAGGCAAACCCGCTGTACCGATCATAAGAGATAAAGTGTAAAAGAACATATTAAATAAACTAAGGCGCTTGTTGGTAGTATACTCTTTAAATCCAAGTTCCGTAACAATCTCATCTAGTTTATCTAAGAGATATGATCCATCTTCCATCGTTCCACCTAATCCGATCTGTGGGATGGGATTCCCTGTTAACATGAATGAAATAAAGATAGCAGGTATCGTATAAGCTATGATCATAATCACATATTGTGCAATCTGTGTATAAGTAATTCCCTTCATCCCTCCCATCACAGCATAGATAAAGACAATACCCATACCGACCATTAGGCCTTGATCATAATCAACCTCTAAGAACCTTGAGAATGCAACTCCAATGCCTTTCATTTGACCAATCACATATGTGACGGAAGCAATAATTAAACAAACCACTGCTACTACTCGCGCCGTCTTCGAATAATATCGATCACTAATAAATTCGGGGACCGTGAAGGAACCATGCTTTCTTAAATATGGAGCTAGTAAGAGCGCTAATAAAACATAGCCTCCAGTCCAGCCCATTAGAAAAACTGACCCACCATAACCAAGAAAAGCAATCATACCTGCCATGGATATAAATGAAGCGGCTGACATCCAATCAGCGGCTGTAGCCATTCCATTTGCAACTGGGTGAATATCTCCCCCAGCTACATAGAACTCATCTGTAGTACGTGCTCTAGCCCAAAATGCAATTCCTATGTAAATGGCAAATGTGATACCAACAATTATAAAAGTGAGAGCTTGCAGAGACATGTTAATAAACCTAAAGTTTTATTTATTTGAGGGTCTGTATCGTTGGTCGATCTCACCCATTTTAAATGCATAATAAAAGATTAAGATTACAAATACATAGATCGAGCCTTGTTGCGCAAACCAGAATCCAAGTTTATAACCACCTAATCTTATTTCATTCAATTGATCAACTAGAATAATACTGAATACATAAGAAGATAAGAACCAAATGAAGAGGCACTTTACAATAAGGTTAATATTCTCTTTCCAATAGCCCCTGTCTTTATCCATTGTTATTTGTTTTTCTGTTATAATTCAAAAGGTCTTTTGAGTTGATGGCTTAAGTATGAAAGAATGACCGCTGCAAATACATCAGCGATTGGAGAAACATTAGGAAATCCGAAATTCCATATAATTACGCCTAATAGCCAGATTAAATAAACCTTCAAATCGGACAGATATTACATAAAATAATTTCAGGAGGTGTAGGTTTTTAACTAAGAAAATCTTTTAGGCTTCTGGCCTTTGCCCATTATCAGACTGGATATCTGTTTTTAGAATATTATTAAATATACCATTAATAAATAAGAGACGGTCGGATTCTTTATTGATATCTAGAATATCTTTTTTTACAGTAATAGGCAACTGAATACCTTGGAGGAATTCATATGAGATCTGCTTATCCATATGAAGTTCTAGGTCTGTATTAATACCAAATCTTAATAAAATTCTTAAAAAGGTATCTTGTAATTCTTGAAAACCTGTATTGTGAGCTTCCGTTTCTACATTAATATATTCAACATTCCCAATGATTGTGTCCCCATCTTTCTTTGTGCTGATAACATCAAAAGGCTCTGTCCCCTTAACTAGAATATCATATTCTCCGTTTTGATATTCTTTAAATACTTTTGAAACTTCCACTTGGCAACCCTTTCGAAAAACTTCATCTCCCTGCTTAAGAATAATTCCAAAAGGTGTGTCCTGCTCTATTGCATTTTTTACCATTTTTTTATAGCGAGGTTCAAAAATATGTAGGGGCAAACTTTCGTAGGGTAATAAGACTAGATTTAATGGGAATAATGGTAATTCAAGCATATTAGGTTTGTCTATTCTTCTTTATAACTTTTCCAAAATTTATATTTTTTTTTAAAATTTTGAATGAAAGATTAACCAGAATAAGTATGACCATCAATCCAAACTTATGATGTTCGTAATGAGTCCCGGAGCCTAATGCTAGAGAAAAGGTTTCAATAGAAAAGATTAAAAGAATAAAGTAATTAATGTATTTCATTATATAATATCGCTCATAACGCCCAATTTTATGTTTTTTTATACATATATTTCAAATAGATTTCTGAACATTATCAAAACATAAATTGTGCAGTTAATTAAAAATATAACGACCTATAACCATGCAGAAGGTCTATTAGATAAGTTTCTAGCTGATAAGGTTAAGAGGTATGGCCAAATGAGAAATTTTGATTTTGGGAATATTGAAAAGAATTTTGTATCTGGATTATCCCCTGCAATTAATAAAAGAATCATCTCTGAACACCAAATAGCATCAAGACTATTACAGAATTATGAATATACTGATGTTGAAAAATTTATTGAACAATTGTGCTGGAGAACATATTGGAAGGGGTATCTTGAACACTACTCTCAAATCTGGGACAGCTACATTAAGGATCTAGAAGCTCTTGAAAGGGATGCTGACCTAGCGGCTGCTATTAATGCAAAAACTGGTATTAAATGTTTTGATCACTGGGTCGAAGAATTAATTGAGACAGGTCATTTACATAACCACTCTAGAATGTGGTTCGCGAGTATATGGGTTTTTACACTTGAGCTACCATGGCAACTTGGGGCATCATTTTTTATGGAGAATCTACTGGATGCTGATTGCGCTTCAAATACTCTGTCGTGGAGATGGGTTTCTGGTTTACATACCAAGGGTAAAAATTATCTTGCATCACCTTCAAATATAAAAAAATTTACAGGCCAGAGATTTGAACCCACAGGCCAATTAGCCACAAAAGCAAAGCCCATTACTACTGATGATTATACAGGTTCTTATATTCATTCTGAAAAAATTAATAAAGTGAAAGACATTCAATGCTACATGATCCATGAAAATGATTTGTCATATGAACAAATCCCAAATTGTGAATTCTTATTGATACAAAAATATAATTTTGGAATGATTGAACGATCTGCGATTGTGAAAAAGTTCATTGATGATGCTTTGAAAAACTTGCAAATTGAAATAAAAAAAAGATCCCCTGCCAAAATTGTTTTTTTCACATTTGATGAAAGAAAAAAATTGAAAGCCTTTATTGAGAAAAATAGAATTTCAAAAATATATTCTTCTTATCCTACAGTTGGTCCAATTGAAAAAGAATTAGAAGATCTTTTCACAGTTTTAACTGTAAAACATGAATATCTATTGTCCTCATGGGATCAATTATTCTGGCCCCATACATCCAAAGGTTATTTTAAACTAAGAACAAAAATTCCTGCTATCTTAAATACTTTATTTACTAGAAAAGAATTAGATGCTTAATATTCAAGTTAGAGGGTCTAAAGTGGAGTCAGTTGTTGGCTCCATTAGCCAAGAACAAATAAACCAGGTTTTTGATGATATAAAAGATAAAAAATACTCCTTGGCTGAAATAATGTTAAACAGTGAATGGCAATTACATGATGATATATTTTCAAGTTCTACCCCAATCATCACTTCAGAGTCAGAACTTATTATTACATCTTATGATTCAAATGACTATTACAGCGAAGGTCATTCTTTTTTTAGAACTAAGATAACTGATATTATGCAGAAGGTTCCAATACAAAACTCGATTGATTTCAAAGACCAATTTTATATAATAGCCCATTGTGCAATTTCCTATGGAAATTCATTTGAAACTGAACTGAATGACCTAGACTATAAATTTTTCGATAAAGAGTCTCTTTCAATCACCTCATCGACTTATCCTTATTTTAGATTACCAGTAATTAAAGATTTATTTTTGAATAACATAAAACTGGTCGATCTAAAAAGACAAAAAAATGACCTTCGGCAATTTATTTCCACAATCTATAAAAAGAGATCATCAGATGACGTCGGTTTACTCTCTTCAGATAACTTCTTAAAATTTTATGATGTCATTATTGATTCAAAAATAGATATAGGATTGAAATGAAATTAGGAAAGGAAATAAGGACTGCGACTAAGTACTTTCTAGTAACATTCCTGAAATGGATGGTGCCCATTCTCGTTATGGTAATTTTAATTTTATTCACTAATTATTTGATATCTTTTCTAACGTAATCATAATTATGTATAAGCTCTTAAAAAACTCAACTTTCTTATTATTTTTCTTGGGGAATATTATCTCACTAGTTGGGTTTGGCTTACATGTAATAGCAATTAGCTGGATGGTTTTGGAAAAAACAGGTTCTGAATTTGCTCTAGGTAAGATAATGGCTTCTGCTACAGCACCAGGACTTTTCCTTGCTCTATTTGCTGGTGTAATTATAGATAAAGTAAATCGTAAATGGCTTTTAGTAAACCTAGACATCTTTAGAATGCTAGTAATTACTGGATTCCTGATTATTTTAAGTAATTATGGTTTTGAACTTTGGTTTATTTACCCGGTGGCTGTGTTAATGGGTCTTGGGAATTCACTTTTTTGGCCAACGGCCCAAGCATTTGTCCAAGAATTGGTATCTGAAGAAGATTACTTCAATGCTAATAAATTACTATCTGCCAGTTACCAAGTGGGTTCAATCATTGGAGCAGGCATTGGAGGTTTTATTGTACATTTATACGACCCAATTATGGCGCTCTGGATCAATGTATTATCATATCTCATATCCGGGATTCTTATATCTCTTGCCCCATTCCAAAAGAAAAAACAGAAGACTGGTGAACAAAGTTTATTGAGCGCGATTTCAGATGGATTCACTTTTCTCAAGGGAAAATTTGACATTTTAACTTTGGGGCTAACTACCATTTTATCTGATGTTGCAATATGGGGCTCCCTATCAGTTTTAACTATATCCATCTCAAAAGTAGTATTTAATAAGGGAAGCTGGGGATACGGTCTCATGGAAGGATTATATGGTGTTGGGGCATTGGTCTCAACCATATTTGTTGGTTATGTGGTCGAAAAGGTAGGACGTGGGCACTCTCTCATTCTATGCTACCTTATGGCAGGCTCGATGTGCTTTATTGTCCCGATAATGCCATCTATTTATTTCGCTGCAATTGCTTTTCTTTTTATGGGTTTACATAATAATTCCGCAAGAATAATTGTAAGAACTATTTTTATGGAAAAAATTCCAAATCGTATAATGGGGAGAGTCCAGACTATCTTTGGTGTTTATACAAGATTAATGGTGGTTTTAAGTAGCCTTTTTTCAGGGTGGATCATAGAGAATCATAGTATTATAGACGCGGTAAACTTTACTACACTGCATTTCTTTTTTTCCCTACTGGGAATAATTATTGTCATTTATGCTTGGGGAAAATCTAAAAACATACTTAGAGGGAACTTAACATAATGCCTGAATTACCAGAGGTTCAGACCGTTGTAAATCATATTAAAAGAGATCTGATGGGGGAAAAATTAAGATCTATAATCCCTTTGTGGGATAAAGTCCTTCATAATTTTTCACCAAGTGATATTCACAAAGAACTAAATGGAAAAGTAATCATCGATGTATACCGAAGAGCAAAGTTCATAATCCTCCAATTTAATGGTAGAATTATAGCAATACACCTAAGAATGACGGGCAAGCTCTATATCTCTTCAGATAGTGGCCATCCAAAGCACTGTACAGCATTTATTGAGTTTAATAGCGGTAAAAAATTGATCTTTGAAGATGTGAGGAAATTTGGAAGGTTCTATCTTTATAATGACCTAGACCCAATTAATCATCGCCATGGACCTGAACCATTAGATAGTAATTTTACAGTCAAAAAGTTTCAAGGAATGCTTTTAGAAAAAAAAAGAAACATAAAAGCTCTATTGCTAGATCAGTCATTTTTATCTGGCCTTGGGAACATATATGTTGATGAAATTTTATGGAAGAGTAAAATACATTCAAATTCAATCTCAAATGCTATACCAAAAAAGAAAGTTGAAGCATTGTATCATAATATTAGGAATACTCTTAAAGAAGCAATAGTTAAGAAAGGAACAACCATTATTGATTTTTCAGTTAATGGAGAATCTGGGAAATATGCAAATATGTTACAAGTATTTGGCAGAGAGGGTCTTGAATGTTTTCAATGCGGGACCCTGATCAATAAAAATAAAGTCGCTGGACGAGGCACATATACATGCCAAACATGTCAAAAGGTATATAAGGGTTTTAACTCTTAAAGAAATGCAAGATACACTGGAAATATTACGGAAAGAATGGATTGCCCTAGATGCTGGCACTCAAAGCGCCGGACACCATTTCCATTCATTTATCTTTTCCACAATTAGAAACAACACCCCAGAATTACGAACCGTGATCTTACGAACCGTTGACGAAACCAGTTCATCCCTTTACTTTCATACAGACTTAAGAAGCAAAAAAATTATTGATATAGAAAAAAATAATTCAGTTAGTGCTCTTTTCTATGATAGTGCTAGACGTATTCAACTTCGCATTCAAGGCTTAGCCTTTATTGAATCAAATAATGACTATACTAAAAAAGTTTGGCGATTAATGAGGGACGAAAGCAAACTATGTTATATGGGCCCATTTGCGCCATCATCAGCTATTGAATCCTTTTTACCAAATCTACCTGACAATCCCTTAGAAAAAATAAATCAAGAAGATGATAAATTAGGATACTCTCGGTTTAGCCGGGTTAAAATAGTTCTTAAAACTTTAGACTGGTTGCAACTTCATCACAAAGGGCACAAAAGGTTACAATTTAAATTTGAAGATGAAATAAGTTCAAAATGGATAGCCTCATGAAACGTCAGATACTTTTAAAGGCCATTCTATTTTCACTTATTCTCTTGTTTTCAAACTCTTGTTATAGACTATATACCGGGTCTTATTCGCAACCCAATTTTTCTCCAACAGAACAACCAAATTATCTTGGTGAAAAAGTAGAGATCTGGGAAGATGCGAAAAGAACCTCGGGAAAAAGTGGTGAGTTTGAGTGGTGGTATTTTGATGCGAAATTAGAAGATGGCTCGTTATTTGTCTGTTATTTCTGGAAAGTACACCACTTAGTAGATCAATATTTCATTGGCATGAACTATAACCCCAAGAATGGAGATGAAATATTTTTACTGAAATATTTCAGTAAAAGCCAAGTCTCTTTTTCAAGTGAAAGTTGCAATGTTATTATGGGTGATAACTATTTCAGGGGTGATCTAAATGAATATGAAATTTTTCTTTCACCTGATGATTTTGAAGGTTTTGGTATAAGCCTAAACTTGTCATCCAGGTTGAAACCTTACAGGCCCCAAGATGGAATAATAAAAGCTGGCGACGATTATTTTGCTTGGTTAGCAGCTGTTCCTGATGGGGCAGTAACTGGGAATATTAAAATTAATGAATCTGTAATCAATTTCAAGGGAGATGGTTACCATGACCACAATTGGGGGAATACACCACTTCAAAAACTTTTTGATGGTTGGGTCTGGTTCAGGGGTAAAGCAGGGCCTTATACTATTATAGCATCGGAGCTCTTTACTTCAGATAAAAGAGGTGGCTTCGATATTCCAATTCTTTATGTGGCAAATAAAGAAGGCGTCATTATAAATCAATTTGGCAACGAGGGCGCCTTCACTAAATATTCAAATAGAATAAATAATTTATATAACAAGAAAAATGAACCTTTCTTTTCCAATTTTGACCTGATGACCGAAAATGGGGATAAGATCAGTATATCGGGCCAAAATGTAATTGATAATGCAGATTTATTTAGCCGTATGAAGTTATTAAAACCACTGGCCTGGATCTTAAAACAATCAGCGAAACAAGTCTTGATCGACCCTCATTATACAAGATTTGATAGCGAACTTGAAATTCAATTAGATAGTTTAACCAAGAAGGGCTATGGGGTGCTCGAGATAATGGATCTTAAATGAAAAGAGCTGAGTTTATTCATTTTGATAATGTTTCAAAATATTTTGGTAATAATGCAGCCCTTACAAAGGTTGATTTTAAAATCCGAAAAAATTCAATTGTAGGCCTTTTAGGTCCTAATGGTAGTGGTAAATCAACATTAATGAGGATTCTTTCTGGATTGATTATTTCGTGGGATGGTGATATATATTTAGAAGGTCAATCCATAAGGAAAAGTAATACCATTTTAAAAAGATCTGGATTTTTAATTGAAGACCCCAGTTTTTATGAATACCTAACAGCTCAGCAAAATCTGATAATGTTTTCACGCCTTACAAATACAGACCCAATGAATGTAAATAAGGTATTAAAAAAAGTTGACCTGTTTGAAGAAAAAGATAAAAAAGTAAGTGACTATTCTTATGGAATGAAGCAAAGACTCGGTATTGCACAAGCAATTCTACATAATCCAGATATCTTGTTTTTCGATGAGCCAAATAATGGATTAGACCCCATAGGGATATCAACGATGAATAAAACAATTGACAACCTCAATAAAGAAGGTAAGACAATCTTTATTAGTACACATATATTAGAAGATGTAAAAGAACTCTGTAGCCATGTAATTGTTTTACGAGATGGTAAACTAGTGTTAGATGAATCGATTGAAGGTCTTATAGAAAATGAAGATATATATATTATTAAATTGAATAATACCAAGATAGCTTTAGATAAACTTAAATCACATTCAGGTGTAAAAGTCGTTGACTCAAATGACAAAAAAATCACTGTGAAAGCCGCAATTAATATTTATGATCTAATATCTATCATTCCATCAGAGTCCCAGCTAAATAGCATTTCAAAAGATCCGAATATTTCTAGACTATTCAGATGATCTATCATCTCATAACCAATGAATTTTTCAAGATAATCTTCCGAAAAAGGACATACATAGGGTTTTTATTAATTTTCATCCTTATTCCATTTATTGTTTGGGCTATAGATGATGGAGGGACTGCACTTGAAAAAGCTATTTACGGTCAATTATCTGATTCTTTCTTTTTTGTTGGTTCACTTTTAAATGGCTACCTTGCTTCCTACTTAATTTTAGCAATTCTTATAAACCATATGCCTTTCTTATCAACTATTGTGGCAGCAGATATCTTTTCGGCTGAGTACTCTAACTCCACTTTTAGATTTTATTTAACAAGGCCAGTCTCAAGAGGAGCAGTCCTCTTAAGTAAAATAGTGCTCGTAATTTGTTATACGACTATACTTTTGGGTTTCTTTTTTGGTTATTCACTTTTAATAAGTACACTTTGGCTAGGTACTGGAGAACTTGCTGTTTTTGATAAAGGCATACTCTTTCTGCCTGAAAATGAAATTATTTATAGATTTACAATTGCATATTTAGCATCAAATATTGTCATGATCACCATATCCTGTTTATGTTTATTCATATCTACTATATCAAGGAATAGTGTTACTCCGATAATCATTACCATCAGTGTTGTTTTTATAGGCACAGCAATATCACTTATTCCAATAGATTTTTTTGATAGGATTAATCCTTACTTGTTTACGGGATATATAAATTCATTTTTAGTCGCTTTTAATGATCCTATACCATGGGGTCATATAAGAGACCTATTGGCTATTTGTATAATGTGGTCAGGGGTATTCCTCACACTATCATTCTATTTTTTTCTTAATCGAGATATTATTGACTGATGAAAATACGAACAGGCTTTTATACCATATTTTTATTTTCAACAATTGTGGCATCCCCAGAATTAATTCGTAGAGTTATTGAGAAAACAAGCTACGAATTTGAAAAGGTGAAAGACTTTGAGGCAAAAATGAGCGTTGCTTTAAAAGTCCCGGGGCTACGGATGCCAAATAAGGAATATAAGGTCTACTTTAAACAACCAAACAAATTCAAAGCAAATACCAAGGGGTTTGGAGTTTTGCCAAACACCGGGCTTTACACTAGTCCAAAAGATAATTTTGATAATCTAAAAAATCTTTATATCGAAAATAATTTTAAATCAGATGACCCGGGTTCTATAATGATAAGTGGAACTGTTATTGCAGATAGCTTAAAAGCACAGTTCCCAAACGAGTATGCTAAGCTTACCTTTAACCCCACCGTTGATGTTATAGTTGATACTAATCAATGGGTTATTAAAACTGTTACAAGTAGAATTGACACTCTGAAGCTTTTTGAGATATTTAATGATTATGTGACAGTAGAAAATCAGTATAAACTACCAAAAAAATCTAAAGTTGAATATTTTATTAAGGATGTTAGACTAGCAAATTGGTTAAAAAAGGATGTTAATAACATGATAGGTATGCCAGAATCTTTTGGTAGTAGCGAAAAGGATATAATTAAAGGAATGATCTTAGTTAAATATTCAGATTATAAGGTGAATATTAATTTACCTGATAGAATATTTAAAAAAAGGCCATCTGATTAATTAGTTAATTTGCTAAGATATACCATAATTGCATTCTGTGCATGCATTCTATTTTCTGCTTGATCAAAGACTATTGAATAATTTGCTTCCATTACACGATTTGTGACTTCTCTACCTCTTTCTGCTGGCAGGCAATGCATAAAAAGTGTTTCTTTCCCTGTTTGTTTGACCAGTTTTTGATTAACCTGATAATTTGCAAATACCTTTTCTCTTTCTTCTGCCTCTTCTTTTTGCCCCATAGAAGCCCAGACATCTGTATAAATAACATCTGAGTTTTTAACTGCTGAATAAGGTTCTTGAGATAATTCAAAAGATGATACCCCTGAATCTTCCAATCTTTTTATAGTTTTAGCATCTGGCTCATACCCTTCAGGACTACAGCACACAAAATGTAAAGGGAGTCTAATCCCTAGCTGCAACCAAGAATTCACAATATTATTTCCATCTCCTAGATAAGTGACCTTCAAACCTTCGAGATTCCCCCTATGCTCCCAAATAGTTAGTATATCAGCTAATATTTGGCAAGGGTGGTTATAGTCAGTTAAGCCATTAATAACAGGTATTTCTGAATGCTCTGCAAGCTCAATAATATGCTTATGGTCAAAAAGCCTTGCCATTATAATATCATTATATCGACTAAAAACACGTGAAATATCTTTTATGGCCTCGCGCTTACCTATCCCTATATCATTTGGTCCTAAAAAGAGGGCATGCCCTCCCATCCATTCAAAACCGGTTTCAAAGGATACTCGAGTACGGGCAGAAGGCTTTGCGAAGATCATTGAAAGAGACCTACCTTCAAAAGGTTTATAATTTTCTCTATTACAGAATTTAGTTTTTATTTCTTTAGCAAGGTGTAGTATCTCCCAAAGCTCTTCACTATTATAATCCGAAAGATGTAAAAAATGTTTAGGCATATTATTCCTCTTTATAGTATGTATCGACTCAAATCCTGATCTTCTAGTATTCCATCTAAAGATTCCTTCACCATTTTAGCTGTAACCCTTATCTTTTTTTCACCTCTTTTTGGATGTTCGAATAATGGTTTTTCAAGTAATGTCGTCATAATGGTATGTAAACGACGGGCGCCAATATTTTCCATATTAGCATTCACTTTTGATGCAATTTGGGCTACTGCACGAATTGCAGCTTTATTGAATTCCAGCTTTACTTTTTCGGCACTTAAGAGTGCCGTGTACTGTTTGATCAGTGCAGAACGAGGATGGGTTAATATTTTTATAAAATCTTCTGTAGTTAGTTTATCTAGCTCTACTCTAATTGGAAACCGCCCCTGTAATTCTGGTATCATATCTGAGGGTGCACTAACATGAAATGCGCCAGCTGCTATAAAAAGGATATGATCTGTGACAATAACACCATACTTAGTACTTACATTACTCCCCTCAACAATGGGTAATAGATCGCGTTGGACTCCCTCTCTACTCACATCAGGACCTGAACCTCCATTATTCCCAACAACCTTATCGACCTCATCAAGAAAAACTATGCCATTATTTTCTGCACGCTCTTTTGCTAATCGTATGACCTCATCTTGGTCAATTAATTTTGAAGCCTCATTATCTGTGAGGACTTCTCTTGCTTCTACAACCTTCATCTTTTTAGAACGTTTAGTCTTTGGCAAAGATCCAGAAATCATATCTTTAATATTCATTCCAATATCCTCCATGCCCATTGGTCCAAAGACTTGCATTCCTATTGTAGGTTCATCTGAAAGCTCCACTTCAATTAACTTATCTTCAAATTCCCCTAGTTCTAACTTTTTACGTATCCTACTTCTTGTCCTTTGATATCTCTCTTTTTTTTCAGCAGATTGTTTTGGGTCATCTTTATGATCATCTGGGAACAAAATATCTATAATTCGTTCATTTGCCAAACGCTCTGCAAGCTCCATTACCTCATTATACTTTTCACGTTCAACCATAGACACTGCAGTATCCATTAGGTCTCTAACAATAGATTCAACATCTCTACCAACATAACCTACCTCAGTAAACTTACTGGCCTCAACCTTGATAAATGGGGCATTAGCTAAAGCAGCAAGCCTTCTTGCTATTTCAGTTTTTCCAACACCTGTAGAGCCGATCATGATGATATTATTAGGCATTATTTCATCTTTGAGCCTGCCTTCTACCTGTTGCCTGCGCCAGCGATTTCTAAGTGCGATAGCAACTGCTTTCTTTGCATTCGTTTGACCTATGATATAACGATCAAGTTCTTTAACAATCTGTCTAGGTGTCATTTGTTTCATGATATTTCTAAAACTGAAATTGAGTCATTGGTATAGATGCAAAGATCAGCTGCAATCTTAAGGGATTTTTCTGCTATGTTTTTTGCAGAGAGTTGTTTGTAACCTAATAAGGCAGTGGCAGCTGCCTGAGCAAACCCTCCGCCAGAGCCTATTGAAACGATAGGGCCATCTGGCTCTATAACATTTCCATCTCCTGCAATGATAAAACTATGGTTTTTGTTCATTACTACAAGCATAGCATCAAGATGCCTTAACATCTTATCCATGCGCCAATCTTTAGCTAATTCAACTGTCGCTCTTTTTAGGTCGCCTTCATATTGTTCAAGCTTTTGTTCAAATTTTTCAAACAAAGTAAGAGCATCTGCTGCTGCACCTGCAAAACCTCCCAATACTTTATTACTCGCAACTTTGAATTCTCGAACCTTGATGGCTTTTTGCTTAAATGCCATTTCTCCAAATGTGACCTGCCCATCACCTGCCATAGCTACTTTACCTCTATGGCGTACTCCTATTATAGTAGTAGATCGAATCTTGGTATTCATCTTAGACTTTATTCTGTTAGGCTTTTAAAGAGCTTAGAGTCACCTGGGAGTACCAATGTCGTTTTTTTATCTATCACTTTTTCATAAGTTTCCAATGTCCTTAAAAACTCATAAAAATCTGGTGACTTCGAAAATGATAAAGCATATATATCCAAGGCTTTAGCTTCTCCATCACCACGTATCTGTTGTGCTCTTTTATAGGCATCTGCCAATATAATTGTCTTATCACGATCTGTGGCTGCTCTTATCTTTTGAGCTTCTTCTTCACCTTCAGATCTGAATTTATTGGCCTGACGCTTACGCTCAGCTTCCATTCTTGCATAGATCGATGCTTCATTTTCTCTTGGAAGATCAACCCTCCGTATACGGACATCAATCACCTCAATGCCATATTTGCTTGTTTCTTCATTACTAGCAACCGTTACTTTATCCATTATCAGTTCCCTATTTTCAGTAATGATCTCTACCATATCATGAGTACCTAGTTCCTGTCTTAACTCTGAATAAACAATATCATCTAGTCTTGTTTTTGCTGTTGGTACTGCTTTTACTGTTTGTAAGAATAATAATGGATCAATGATACGCCATCTTACGTAATTATCAATATTTAGAGATTTTTTATCTTTGCTTAATATTTCTTCTGGAGGAACATCATATTCCAAAAGTCTTTTTTCAAATGAATTAGATGTTTGAAAGGGTGCTGGGAGTTTCCAGTTTAATCCTGCCTCTTTAATTGTGCGAACAGGCTTTCCAAACTGGAGAATAACTATTTGTTCAGTTTCATCAACTATTATGATAGTTGAAAATGCAAATAAGGCAGCTAACAAAAATATTACAATAGAAATATTCTTCATTATTTTCCTCCTTTTTTACTAGAACCTGGTGACAGGTTAAGAAGATTAAGCATATTCCCACTATCTTTATCTGGTACAATTATTTTTTCTACATCAGGCAATACTTTTTCCATTGTCTCAAGATAAAGTCTCTTTTCAGTAATAGTTTTTGCTTTATTATATTCCTTCAAAATTGTAGTGAATTTTGCAGCATCACCCTCAGCTCGCTTCACCCTCGAATCTCTGAATCCTTCAGCATCTCTTATCATAGCTTCGGCTTCACCTCTTGCTTTTGGTATCACATCATTTCTATATCCTTCTGCCTGGTTTACCATCCTGTTTTTATCTTCTTTAGCAGATGCCACATCTTTGAAAGCCCCTATTACTTCTTTTGGTGGAGATACATCCTGTAACTGAACAGCAACTACATGAATTCCTGATTCATATTTATCAAGTATTGCCTGTAGTTGCAATTTTGTTTCTTCCTGAATAGCAAACTTTCCTGTTGTAAGGGTTTCGTCTATTTTATTTCGGCCAACAACCGTTCTTAGACTAGCTTCTGCAGCCTGACGCACTGTTAGTTCTGGCTCAACAATGTTGAACAAATAGCTAACAGGATCTTTAATTTTATATTGAACTATCATTTCAGCATCTACAATATTTTCATCTCCAGTAAGCATAAGACTCTCTTTTTCAACTGTTCTATATTGGCCATTCTTAAGAGACCGAAATCCAATTTCAATTCGCTTGACCTCGGTGACCTTTGGAGTGTTTGCTGTCTCAATAGGGGCAGGAAATTTCCAATTCAACCCTGATTGTGTTACCCTGGTAAACTCGCCAAAAGTTCGAACAACACCGACTTCGTCTGGACCAACAATATAGACTCCCGTTAATAGCCAAAGTACTATTGCTGCAAAAATAACAGGCGTTATCTTAAAATTAAATTCAGGAATCTCAATTTCTTGATCCCCGATCATTACTCTACGTGTTGCCATATTCTAACTCCTTTATATCTCTTTTCTTAATCTTGCGACCGGATATCCCATCTGGTCACGATATTTTGCAACAGTTCTTCTTGCCATTTTATAACCTTTTTGAATAAGTGCATCAACTAATGCATCATCACTCATAGGTTTTGTTTTATCTTCAGTGTTTATTATCTTTTCTAAAGCACGTTTAATTACAAATGTTCCTAAAATATTTCCATCACTTAATTCTATTGCGTCAGTGAAGTAATGTTTCAGCTCAAATATCCCATAAGGAGTATCTACATATTTACCTCTCGTAGATCTACTTATTGTAGAAATATCCATATTAATTTTATCCGCTACATCTTGAAGTTTTAGTGGCCGCAAATATTCCATATTTCCACCAAACCACTCAGGTTGGAATTCAATAATCGAACGCATTACGTTTACCATAGTAACGCGACGCTGAGCAATGGCTTCAATGAACCAATTAGCTGAATCCATTTTTTCTTTAATAAATTTTTTAGCGTCACTCTTGAGGTCTCCATGCTCAATTTGCCCTTGGTATGTTTTACTGATTCTTAGCTCTGGTATTCCTCCATCATTTGTCGTGATTACCCAATCATCACCATCTTCTTGCACAATAACATCTGGAATAACGGTTTGAAACTTATCACGATATCCTTCACCAGGGTTAGGATTCAAATGGGCAATATGACTAATAGCATCATGAAGCTCATCTACTGCACAATCTAACTTATCTTGAATTCTATCATAACGTTTATGCATAAAATCATCAAAATAATCATGAATGATTCTATGTGATAATGATGATTTTTCATGTTCTAGCTGAATAGATAAACATTCTTTTAAATTTCTTGAGGCAATTCCTTTTGGCTCTAATCTTTGAACTTTGTATAAAATAGGCTCTATTTCTTTTTCCAAAAGATCAAATCTATCTGCGATGAGAATAATATCTGTATCTAAATAGCCTCTCTCATTCGTATTCCAAATTATTTCCTCAGCAATTTCAGTTTGATCTTCATTTAAATTTAAATCTTTAAGTTGGTCAATTAGATCTTCAAGCAATGTATGCCTGTCAGGCAATGGCATATCTTTCTTCTGTTCAGATAGATAATATGTAGATTCATCACTGTACATATCTTCAACAGAAACATCTATATCATCAATTGGGGCTTCTTCTACTTCTTCATTAATTTGAGGATCTTCAGAGTCCACCTGCTCTAGTAGGGGGTTTTGCTCTAATTCTTTAATGATAGCCTGCTCCAGGTTAACAGTATTTAACTGGAGTAAGCGAGCCTGTAAAACTTGTCTGGGGGCAAGCTTTTGTTTTTGGGTCTGTATCTGTTTAAGAGTAGTTGCCATTAATCAAGCTTGAATTTTTCACCTAAATATAATCTTCTTGCTTCTTCATCATTCGCTAAAAAATCTGAAGAGCCGGACTTTAATATTTGTCCATCAAACAGTAGATAAGACCTGTCTGTAATAGATAAAGTTTCTCTAACGTTATGATCAGTAATAAGTACTCCTATCTCTTTTTGTTTTAGAGAGTGCACTATTCCTTGTATTTCTTCAACTGCTATGGGGTCTACACCCGCAAAAGGCTCATCTAATAAAATGAAGTCCGGATCCATGCATAAGCATCTTGCAATTTCAACTCTTCGACGCTCACCACCTGATAATGTATTACCCTTGCTCATAGAAAGATGAGAGACAGATAGATCTTCTAAAAGAGAGTACATTTTTTCATTTTGAGCATCAACTGTAAGTTCTTTTCGCATCTCTAAAACTAATTTTAAATTATCTTCAACAGTTAATTTCCCGAAAATAGATGGCTCCTGCGCTAGGTATCCTATTCCCTTGCGAGCGCGTTTGTACATGGCATCATTGGTGATATCAAAATCATCTAAGAACACATTTCCAAAGGTAGGCTTAATCATGCCCGTTATCATATAAAAGGACGTGGTTTTACCTGCTCCGTTCGGACCTAAAAGGCCTACAATCTCTCCTCGCTCTAAAGAGACATCAACCTCTTTTACAACCATACGTTTCCCATATTGCTTGTGCAATCCTTTTGCGATTAACATATTGTGACGAGATCTCATTTTAGTCCTCGCCCAGTAACCCCTGAAGGATTGATTATTTTCCAGTTCTTAAGATCTGAATCTGACTCAAATCCAACTCCATATAAAGTATCTGCTTCAGGCGTTGTAATCATTATCTCTTCTTTAGTATGAAGCCTCTCGCCTTTAGAGTCCCAAATTAGGTTGTCAGAAAAAAGTGTGATTCCGCTATCAGATACGGCTACAACATTACCTATGGCTTTCATGTCGTTTGATTGCTGATCAACTTCAGCCTTATCTGAATAAAGGACTGAAGTATGTTGCTCTTTATGATCATAAAAATCTACAATAACGCTACTATCTAACATGATAAAATTTTTTTCATTATACTTCTCTAAGTGACCTGAACTTACTTTAGCGCGAATAATACCCTGATCAGTTAATATAATATTTACCCCCCAGCTTTCTTGATCAGGCATCCCATCTCGAGAAGGAACATTGTCTAAGGATTCTTTATCACAAGATGCTGCTATAATTAACATAAGTATAAGCACTAAGCGCATAAATTAACTGCTTGAGACTTTTTCTCGCATGAGCTTTATAACTTCCTCGGTACGGCCTTGGCTCTCTACTATCCATTCTACCGCCTCGCGAAAAGCACCATCTCCACCTGATGATCTGGTTATATGCACTGCTAAATTTTTTACCTGTTTAGTTGCGTTTTTAACTGCAATAGGCGCTGCTACCTGCTCCATTACTGGGATATCGATCCAATCATCCCCTAAATACGCAATATTCGAATCATTAAGATCATATCTGATTTTTAATTCTTCGTAGGCCGGTATCTTATTTAAGGCTCCATTGTATACATCTTCTATCTTTAATTCCAATGCCCTAGACTCAGTTGCTGAAGAATATCTTCCTGAAATAAGAG
>CACEUX010000002.1:0-100000 GCA_902562835.1 uncultured Fidelibacterota bacterium | reverse complement strand
AATCCAATCATCTCTACTATCATAAAAATCCAAGCCCTGTACAAGAAGGATATGATATAGAGATATCACAGTTACTTTTCAATGATGAGCATATCATATCGGGAATACTCTTTTTTAGGGATAAGGGTGAACTTAGTTACCAAGAGGTTGCAATGTCATTTGAAGCAGGCAAGTGGGTTGGCATCATTCCTGCGCACCGTGCTACTCTTAAAGGTATTGAGTATGTCTCGATTCTAAAAACATCTACAGGTGGTAGAATTGCGCTACCTTTGAAAGATGACCCATTTAATGAACCCTTATTCATACGTGTAGGTCCTAATTTGGTAATTGAAGATAAAAAACGATCATCAGAAAGAGTTGGAGACTATGCCATTGCTGATGTACTAATTCTCTCTCCAGAGGATGGAACCATAAACCAACCTGATGAGATTGTGATCTCTGCATCACTCTTTAATGCTCCAAATGTAGACCAAAAAGACTTTCAAATTTTCATCGATGATAAGGATTATACTGACCAAACAATAATATCAGGGGACGTGTTATCTTTGGTCCCAGAAAAAAAGATGGAGTTTGGTTTTCATAGTATAACGCTAAAGCTCAAAACAACATATGGTATAGATATAGAGCCTATTCAGTGGTCTTTTAGCGTTAGTAAAGGTATGGAAAACCTTGCTGAATCTTTTATCTATAAGGGCTCTTTATTTAGCAAACGATCTTCAAGTAGAGCCTCATCTATATCTATTGACGAACAACAATACTCAGGAAAAATAGATGCAGAATTGAGTTGGATAAAAGCTAGATACTCTTTTCGAAGATCCAGCCGTGAGTCTAAACTATTGCAGCCGATAGACCGAACCAGTTTAACGTTTCAGATAACTGACTATCTAAAGATCGAGAATGGCGATGTTTATCCCTCTATTTCACCTTTTATTCTTGATGGAAAAAAAGTAAATGGTCGTCATATTGATGTGAATATTAATTATGGCTTCGGATTTGATGGCATTAATCTTCTTGGCAGGGATTTATTTGCATTTGACCTTAAAGGGACGGTTGAGATACAAACAGTTAGCGGTAAACTGACCAGAGATGTTCAATTTCAAAATGGTCTAAATCGGGCTTATGAATTATTGACAACTGATATACGTTATGATGAATTTGGCAACCGGGTATACCTATTTAATCGTAAGGGTTATACGTTCCCTAGAGACATAACCGCATCAAGGTTAGCTTTCTCCTTAAATAATCGTTATAAAGCAGGTATCCACTTTCTTAAGGCTAAGGATGACTTCGAGAAAATTAAAATACGTGCCCCTGGTAGTAGCCTATTTAGAGTTGATACAACCATCTTTGGTGATTCACTTATTCAAGAATACACATTATCTCAGTTTATCGATTCGTTAGCAAATGGGGATACTGTAAAAATTAAGAAAAAGAATTGGGATGATGGAACACCACAAGAAAATTTAGTAATGGGATTTGATCTAGAGGCAGCTATGGATAATAGGAAGCTTCTATTTCAAATGGGTTGGAATATGAGCCTAACGAATTATAATATCTGGGCAGGTGCAGCAAAAAAAGATTCATTGGATATTTTAATGGATACGCTTGTGGATGGTAAACTGATGGGTAGTTATGATGTTTCTACATTAGGTGATTTTATAGATGCATATGAGGATGTTTTTACTGTTAATCCATTATTTATGACACCAATATTGCCCATTGATCCGATTGCAGCAGAGGACAATCAGTTTAGGGCATTCTTGAATATGCCAGCATCAGCTTATTATTTTCGTGTTAAGGGTAGTTACTCATTTAATAATGTTTTGATACAATACAGACAACTTGGACCAGGATATAGAAGTTTTGGTAATCCATATTTGACCAACAATATTCGTGAGTTTACTATAAACGACAGATTATCAACTCTAGGCAGGCGTTTGATGTTTGTTTTGGGCTACAAATACCGTGATAATAAATTGTCAGAACTTGTTGTGCATCCAATTGCAACTAGGACATTTTCTGTTAATACTACCTTGGTGCCTGGGCCAGGGGCACCATCAATTATATTGAATATTCAATCTATAGGTAGAACGAATGGTATTGATTCGATCGATACAGATCAGTATGGTAACTATCTTGGAGATAATAGAGAAAATTCGCAAGCTCTTAATGTGATGGCATCAGTGAATATTCCAGGGAATTTTAATAATTTCACAACGACCTCATCAATAAATTTGAATTCAATTTCCTATACAGATAACTTAGCATCTGAAAGAAATAAAGACTATTTTTTCCAAAAAGCAGAAACTCAATCAATATCTGCAACACTGTCTACCCGTTTTCAATTTGGTCTGAAAACTACTTCATCCTTTAATCAATCTAAAATTATAGTCCCGTTTCTAGATGAAAATAATGAAGCACAGCAGCAGACCAATACCTGGATGTCCCTAAGTACATCTGGTCAATATGGTCTTTATAAAAATAAACTGAGATTAAGAGGTGGTATAGATTTTACAACAAATGGGAAAAAAGATAATTCTTCTATAGAACTTTATGGTGGTAAAATAGGTGGTGATTGGGATATTCTTGATAAGTTGACATTAAGTTTTATTAGCTCAATTAGGATGGTCAATAACTCAGGTCACAGTTCTGATCAAAAAGATAATAATGGAGATGGCAAGATCGATGAAAAAAGAGAGAACTGGTCAACTAATAGTTCAGGTTTTAACCTTTCATTAGGGTATAGGTTTTGATAAATAATATTAAACGGTTTTTACAAAATCATGTGGTTGACCTCAGCCTAACAATGGGTGCTATCATTTTTACATGCTTTTTTCATTGGGTTGGGTTTTTTGATTTTTTAGAACTTAAAACATATGATTATCGTTTCAACAGTGTGAGAGGTCCGCTTACTGGTTGGCGTGCAAGTGATTCAACAATTATCAATAAAGGAACTGATGTAGTGCTTGTGGAAGTTGACGATGAAACATGGAGAATTCTTAAAGATAAAAAAGTGCCTTGGCCATATCCTCGAGGCGATATATGGGCAAGGGCTGTGGATAATTTAAGTAAGGCAGGGGCAAGCGTCATTGCTTTTGATGTTCAGTTCGATTCACCAGATGCCAGATCAGAATATCTCAGAAGCGTTAGCGGTAGTCTACCAAGTGAATTTCAACAGTATCTACCAGGTCATGGAGATAGTCTATTAGCAGAGTCTATTAAAAACGCTCAAAAAAATGGTACGGCCATTGTAATGGACGTAAAGATGGTTCGTGAGCCAACAAGAATACCTCCTACATATATAGCTTATCCTGTGCCTGAAATAATGAATGCTGGGCCTGAAACGGGTCTGATCAATGATATGTTAGATACTGATGGTTTTTCTCGTCAATACAGTATTGCAGGATATATGGAACATAAGCCAGAGACGGCATATCTTACATTGGGATTAAAATGCGTGAAATCCTTTTTAGATATTTCAGATACAGTAGTACCTATCTTTAATGCTAAAGAATTGACTTGGGAGTTTGGAGATCTACGAATCAGATCGTATGGACGAACAAACAATTTTTTGGTTAATTATTACGGTCCGCCATCTGGATATAAATTTCCAGGCAATGATAACTATAAACCTTGGGGTACATTTCCAAGATTCTCTCTATCACAAGTTTTAGATACACAAGATTACGATTTACCAGAAGATATAGATTGGATGAGTCAATTTATTGCCGGTGAGGTGCCTGATTGGATCCTTGCAATAGAGGATGATTCTGAAAGATATGAAATGATGTCTTTGATGGGGATTGGAGAGGATTTTGATATAACAAAATCACCCTTTTTCAATAAGATCGTTATACTTGGTGTGAATGTAGAGGTTATACATGATGTTAAATCCACTCCATTTTATAATTATATGGATTTAAGTCAATTAACACCTGGAATGGAGACACATGCAAATGCTATCCAAACCATCCTTCATGAAAATTATATCAATGTATTTGGAGGCAAAACCACCCGTTATTTAGCTGAAGGAGCTTCCTATCCTTTAGCAAACTTTTTATTGATATTCTCTTTATGTATGATCGCATATGCACTTTTAACTAAAATAGATCTACATCCAATTGTGGCAGGTTTAATTATTTTTTCTGAGGGATTACTTTATTACGCATTTGCTATGGGCATGTTTGCTAATGACTATTTGTGGTTTTGGAAATCATTAATATCAAATCTGCTTCCAAATTCTCTTTATGACAATTTCTATAATCAATTACAAGTGGCTTTACCAAATCTAGGTGAGTCGTATGTTATGCCGATCATTGCTCCAATGGCAGGTTTAGTCTTTACCTATGCTAGCAATATAATTTTTCAGTTTCTGCATGAACAACAGGATAAGAAATTTTTAAGGGAGACTTTTGGAACCTATATTGCTCCTAAGGTGTTAGACAAAATGTATGAAGAAAAACAAGCCCCAAAACTTGGCGGTGTAGAAGGACATCACACAGCATTTTTTTCTGATATACAAGATTTTTCAACATTCTCTGAAGCACTTGAACCTGAGCGAATGGTATCTTTAATGAACGAATATTTAACAGTTATGTCACAGGTTATCTTAGATAATGAAGGTACACTTGATAAATATATTGGTGATGCAATTGTTGCATTTTATGGTGCACCTGCTCCTGTTATAGACCATGAATTAAAATCTTGCACTACAGCTTTAGCCATGCAAGAGGCATTAAATGGATTAAGAGAAAAATGGCAAAAAGAAAATGATTGGCCAGATATCGTTTACTCAATGCAACATCGGATTGGATTAAATAGTGGTAAAATGGTTACTGGTAATATGGGTTCAGAAATGAGAATGAATTATACTATGATGGGTGATACAGTCAATCTCGCAGCAAGACTTGAATCATCTGCTAAACATTATGGCGTATACAATTTTGTCGGAGAAAATATATATGAAGCTGCCAAAGATAATTTTATTTTTAGGTTTCTAGATTTTGTTCAGGTCAAAGGTAAAAAAATACCAGTAAAAGTTTATGAATTAGTCGCACAAAAGAGTAATGTGAATAATTCAATCGTTGGTCTTGTAAGAAAATTTGAAAATGGTCTTGATTATTACTACCAGCAAGAGTGGGAAAAAGCTATCAATGCGTTTAAAAGTGCTGAAAAAATGGAGGAACATTTTACTGCGAGGAATACCACTCCATCGGCAGTTTATATCAAAAGATGTATTATGTTCAAAGATAACCCTCCTGGTAAAGATTGGGATGGCGTATGGAAAATGACTTCAAAATAGATAATATTCGTTGAGAAATTTTTTTATATAAGTTTATAAGGATTTATATATGACTTATTCTAGAGGAAATATTCTATGGGTAGATGATGAAATTGAACATCTAAAACCTCATATATTATTTTTAGAAGAAAAAGGTTATTCTTTATCTAAAGCCTCAAATGGTCAAGATGCCATTGAATTATGTAAAGAAAACGCCTTTGACCTAATACTTCTCGATCAGTCTATGCCAGGGATGGATGGCCTTGAAACTCTTGCAGCAATAAAAAAAGACCGTTCAAGTCAACTTATTATAATGATTACCAAGACAGAGGATGAATGGCTTATGGATGAGGCAATGACTGAGCAGGTACAACAATTTTTAATTAAGCCTGTTAATCCCAGCCAAATTTTTATGGCATGTAAAAAAGCACTCGAAGAGGATAAACTTCTTGAGCAAAAAGCTACAAGTGAATACCTAAAAGAATTTCAGGAGATTGATCAATTAATAAATGAGCAACTTGATGCTGATGATTGGTGGAATCTCTATGATAGGCTGGTCAATTGGCAATTAAAATTTGACATTTATAGAGAAACCGGCCTTAGTAACATTTTAGAAGAACAGATCAAAACATGTAACAAAGAATTTTCCAACTTTATCCAAGCTC
The DNA here is from genome assembly GCA_902562835.1 of uncultured Fidelibacterota bacterium. Lineage (GTDB taxonomy): Bacteria > Fidelibacterota > Marinisomatia > Marinisomatales > UBA1611 > CACEUX01. Next base: position 94,054 of record CACEUX010000002.1, on the reverse strand, counting down.
ATTATCATACTTGGATGAGTGACAGTAATCGCCCTGTCCTTCCAAATGATATATTTAGAAGCTACCTAAAACCAGATCTGGAGAAAGGAAATAAAATTTGTTTATTGGTCTTAGATTGTATGCGTTATGACCATTTTAAAGCAATGGTGCCTTTATTAGAAACATTGTTTACGATTGATCTTAAATATTGTCTATCACTAATACCTACTGCTACTCCATATTCGAGGAATGCTATTTTTTGTGGCATGTTTCCTGATGAAATGGTATCGAAATATCCAAAACAAAGACTTGACATGGTTTCTGATGCAGCAAGTTTAAATCAGCATGAAAAAGAATTTCTTATTGATCAGATTAAGAGGTCAGGGATGACTGATAAATCAGTACATTATCATAAGATATGGGCAGTAGAAGAGGGTAAGAAATTTGAGGGTCGAATCAAAGACTATGCCAATAAAGATATGATTGCTCTTGTTGTTAATTTTGTAGATATACTTGCTCACAAGAGCTCACAAACTGATGTTCTAAAAGAAATGGTTCCCAACGAATCTAGTTACAGGACTACTGTAAAATATTGGTTGGAACATTCCTGGTTATTTCAGGTTCTCAAGCATTTAGCAGATACAGGTTTTACTGTAATAATGACAAGTGACCATGGGAGTATTCGCGTACAGAATGATGTTATGGTTGCAGCTGATCGGAATGCATCTTCAGGAGTCCGATATAAATATGGCAGAAACCTTAATACGAATGAAAAGCATGCTCTTGTTATAAAAGAACCAGAAAAATATAGGCTCCCCGTATTTGGAGCGCAGCCAAGTTATGTTATTGCAAAAGATGATAATTATTTTGTTTATCCGAACGAGGCACATAAATATCAAGAAAAATTCAATAATTCTTTTCAACATGGCGGAATAAGTTTGGAAGAAATGATAATTCCTCTAGCAATTATGAAGGGTAAGAACTAGTGGTATTCAATAGCCAATCTGTGGATGATACATATTATTTAGCCAGAAAGTTTGCACAAAGTATTTCCAAAGGCAATGTAATCGCCTTGATTGGTAATCTGGGTACAGGGAAAACAACATTTACTAAGGGTCTAGCTAAAGCATTAGGTATTTTAGAAAACGTGGGCTCACCTACATTTAAACTTGTTTCAGAATATGTAGGTACTGACTCTGTACTTTACCATATAGATGCCTATAGACTAGAGGGGTCAAAAGATTTTTTAAATATTGGTGGTGAGGAGTACTTAACAGCCGAAGATGGAATAACAGTTATCGAATGGGCTGATATTATTGGCGATATTTTAGATAATGATGTGATTCAGGTCAAATTTGCTAGAATTCAAAACAATTCCAAATCAAGGCAAATTGAGATAAAAGGTATACAGTTTGATTTCTAAAAATATTCTTTCAATTGAGACATCCTCTTTAATTTGCGGCATTTCCATTATTGAGAATGGAAATTTAATAGGTATATCAGAGAAAAGTACTTACCGACAACACAATGAAAACCTCGCTAATTTTGCTCAAGATGCTATTAAACAATCAAATAAATCGCTTAGTGACATTGATGCAATAGCCGTAAGTATTGGCCCTGGTTCTTTCACTGGGTTACGTATAGGATTAGGTTTTGCTAAGGGTATGGCTTATGCTTTAGGCCTTCCAATTGTTCCTGTTCCAACTTTACTATCATTGGCTTTTAGTTTAAGGGAATACGAACCTCATAATGGCATTAGTCATTCTCATTCAAAAAAGGTTTTTTATCAGGAATTTTCATGGAAAAACTCTATCCCAAAAATAATTAATAAGGCGGTCGTTGGAGATATAGACCAATATTCCAAAAATATCCAAGATGGGTTCCAATGGAATTGTGAAAAAATAATGAGCAGTTATTCTGATATCAAAAAAGCAGTGCCGTCTGCTGAATTTATCGGAGTATTAGCTTCTATTTTCTATGATGATTGGGTCATAAAAACACCCTATGACCTTGTACCTGATTATATAGCCCCTTTTGAAATGACACCTCGTGAATGAATATAAAATAATACGCGAAGCGACAATTAATGATGTCTCTGATATACTTAAAATAGAGAGGCAGGTTTTCACAAATGATAATTGGTCGCTTGAGATGCTTGTTGCCGAACTTAATAATGGAAATGATAGAAAAACTTTGATAATTGTTAAAGCTAATGAGGTTGTAGCATATTGCATGACTCGAAAATTTGAAAATGAAATACATATAATAAATATGGCTGTTAAAAGCTCTATGCAAGGCAGGGGTTATGGTAAACTACTTCTCAAAAGTTTTTTAGATCAATTACCAATTAAATCATCCGTATTTTTAGAAGTTAAACACATTAATTTCCCCGCTATCAATCTTTATCTTAGTGTCGGTTTTAAAAATATTAGTTCTCGAACTAACTATTATAGCGATGGCAGCGATGCCTTGGTAATGTGTCTTAAGAAATAAAATTCGATTATGGCTTGGTTTAAACGAAAAGATAAAAATCTAAAAGATTCAGAGAAAAAAGCAATCCCAGATGGTTTGTGGGACAAGTGCCCATCTTGTAATGAGATCATTTATCGTCCAGAGCTTGAAAAAAAACTTTCGGTGTGCCATCATTGTAATCATCATTTTCGCGTTTCTCCTGGATTGTATGTTGAATTACTTTTAGATAAAGGGACTTCAACAAGGCATTTTCAGGATATTGTACCCCATGACTTTTTAGGATTTAATGCAAATAAGGCCTATAAAGATCAGATAATAGATGCAATAAATAAAACTGGAGAAAGTGATGCTATAAATGTTTATGATGGAAATATCAATGATCAACAAGTTGTTTTAGGAGTAATGAATTTTAAATTTATCGGTGGCAGTATGGGTTCAGTTGTCGGTGAGATAGTAGCAAGGGCCTTAGTCATGGCTGGAGAAAAAAATGTACCTTTTATATTAATTTGCTCATCCGGTGGTGCGCGAATGCAGGAAGGTGCTATTTCACTAATGCAACTAGCAAAGACCAGTACTCGATTAGCAAAATTTTCTAATGATGGAGGGCTTTTCATACCAATTCTAACCGATCCGACTACTGGCGGAGTTACAGCAAGCTATGGTATGTTAGGTGATGTGATTTTAGCAGAGCCCGGAGCCTTGATAGGATTCGCTGGGCCTAGAGTTATTAAACAAACTATTGGGCAGGATTTACCCAAGGGATTTCAACGGTCTGAATTCCTCCTAGAAAAAGGTTTTATTGATTGCATAGTTGATCGAAGTAGCATGAAAACGAAACTCTCAACTTTGATTTCTATTCTTAAATGAATAAACCTAGAATTTTAATCACAAATGATGATGGTATTTATTCTAAAGGTATATATGCTCTCTGGCAGGCTATGAATAAATTAGGACATACTTTTGTAGTCGCACCCGATAATGAACAAAGTGCTAAAAGTCATTCAATAACAATTAACAATCCAATAAGGGTTCAAGAAATTGAAAGGGAAAACGGATTTAAAGGTTATGCAGTTAGTGGTACCCCAGCAGACTGCGCAAAGATTGCAGTTAGGTCACTAATGATTGATTATCCAGATATATTAATATCAGGAATAAACCAAGGTGCAAATCTAGGAACTAACCTTATTTATTCAGGCACAGTTTCAGCAGCAGCTGAGGGTGCTATGCTAGGGATATCATCTATAGCAATTAGCTTAGCCTCTTTTAAATCGGATGATTATGAAACTGCTAAAAAAGTAGCAACTGATGTTGTGAAACATGTAATGAAAAATAATTTACCCAGAGGAACTTTACTTAATGTAAATGTACCAGAATGTAATGAAAAAATGATAAATGGATTTCGAATTACTAGACAAGGAAATCAAAACTTTTTAGATGATTTTGAAGAAAGACATAATCCAAGGCAAGAGACTTATTATTGGATAAAAGGAAAAGTTATTGATGAAGATAAATCAATAGATTTTGATGGAAAAGCTCTATCAGAAAACTATGTAAGTATCACACCAGTACATTATAGGCTTACTAATGAATCCTACTTAGAAGAATTAAAACAGCAATTTTTAGATGAATAATATATACAAAAATGGTGTTGTAATTCTTGATTTTGGTTCTCAATACACCCAACTGATTGCAAGAAGGGTAAGAGAGAGTAATGTATTTTCAGAAATCTTATCACCAGAGACAAAGTTAAATGAAATTATAAATAGAAATCCTGCTGCAATAATTTTATCTGGGGGACCGAGTAGTATTTATGAGGATGATGCCCCTCAATTTGATGTTAAAATACTAGACAGTGAATTTCCGATTTTAGGAATTTGTTATGGGCTCCATGTTATGGCTCAGTATGGGGGTGGCCATGTTATATCTGACGGAAAAGGAGAGTATGGTTTTACAGATATAGATATTCAAATCCAGAAAGGATTATTCTCAGGTATTTCTTCTTCCAAAGTTTGGATGAGCCATGGAGATCGTGTGGAGAAATTACCAGACGGGTGGCAGATTTTAGCTTATTCTTCAAACGGAATTGTGGCGGCTATGTCAAATTTAGATCAAACGCGCGTAGCGACTCAGTTTCATCCCGAGGTTCATCATACAGAAGAAGGTCTTAAAGTATTATCCAACTTTTTATTTAATATTGCTAAATGTTCTCCAAGCTGGACACCAATTAATTTTATCCAAGAACAAGTAGAAAATATTCAATCAATAGTTGGTGAGGATAATGTACTTATAGGTGTAAGTGGTGGTGTAGATTCTACAGTAGTGGCTGCATTAGTCCATAAGGCCATAGGTGACCGTGCTAAAGCAGTTATTATTGATCATGGTCTAATGCGAAAAAATGAGGTGAGTGAATGCGTTACCGCACTCGAAAGCGGTTTAGGTATCAACATCGAAGCTCATGATGAATCAGAAATATTTTTTTCAAAACTAGAAGGAGTTTCTGACCCGGAAAAAAAACGAAAAATTATAGGGAATCAATTTATTTTCTCGTTTGAACGAATTGCCAGTGAAATGAATAAAATGGATTATTTAGCTCAGGGGACTTTATACCCAGATGTAATAGAAAGTGGTATCAGTAAAGGTAAGTCAGCACATGTTATAAAGAGTCATCATAATGTTGGCGGTCTGCCAGAAAATATGAAATTTAAATTAATTGAACCATTAAGAGATCTGTTCAAAGATGAAGTTAGGGAAGTAGGTAGAGAACTTGGAATTCCAGATAAATTGGTTGACCGTCATCCATTCCCAGGCCCTGGTTTAGGTGTAAGGGTTATTGGGGAAATAACCCGTGAACGTATCAATATTCTCCAAGAAGCAGATAAAATTTATATTGATGTACTACATGAGGACGGGATATATAATGAAATATGGCAAGCATTTTGTGTACTTATAACAGTCAAAACTGTTGGCGTTATGGGTGACCAGCGAACTTATGAAAATCTTTTGGGTTTAAGGGCAGTAACTAGTACGGATGGTATGACTGCTGATTGGTTTCGTATGCCTTCAGAGACATTATCAAAAATATCGAATAGAATTGTCAACTCTGTCCGAGGAATTAATCGGGTGGTATATGATATTACTTCTAAACCTCCTGGGACCATAGAATGGGAATAATAGTCTTAAACAAATATCAATCTACTCAATAACATGACTTTTCATTTGAATTACTACCTTATGAAACGAAAATTAATAATTATATCGCTATTATCTTTTACAGTTGGACTTTCTCAAAACGAATACGATCTAGAAGATTTAATGTATAAGGATGGTATTTTTTTAAATAAATCTGATGAGGCATCTGTTAATGGTTCAATTTATCAAATTCTTGGAGACCAGAAAGTTGTCTTAGGTCTTGCAGTAAACGGTAGAAAAGAAGGGTTGTGGACCTTTTGGTATAAAAATGGACAAAAGAAAGAAGAAGGGACATTTAAAGAAGGCAAAGAAGTTGGAGTATGGAAAAGGTGGCATGATAATGGTAAGATGAAATCTAAGAGGAATATCAAATTCGGTAAGGGAGAAGGACTTTGGACATGGTGGTACTATAATGGCAAAAAAGAATCAAACGGAACGTTTAAGAATGGCAAAAAAGATGGAAAATGGACTTTCTGGTATGAGAATGGAAATAAGATAAAGGAAGGAACTTTTGAGAATGGTGAATTAGAAGGTCTATGGACATACTGGAATGAGAGAGGTCAGAAAGAATCTGAAGGAGTCTATAAAAATGGCAAAGGAGAGGGTTTATGGACATTCTGGCATAATAATGGACAAAAGTTATCTGAGGGCGTTCTTAAAGGAGTGAAAAAAGAAGGTTTGTGGGTTTATTGGGATAAAGATGGTCATAAGGAATTAGAAGAAACCTACAATTTAGGAGAATTAATATCTGTAAAAGAATGGGTTGAAGATTCCTCTGCCAGTGAATGAATCCTAAATGTTTTTTTGATAATAATATGATAAAATATATAAAACTATCAGCCCTAAATATTTCAGTAGTTAGTTTTGTAGGTTTTGTAATTTGGTTGATTATGGATTACAAGGAAAGTAATGGAATCAATATATCGATTCTAGGTTTTACAGTATTAATAACAGTTCTTTTATCTTATCTGATAAAGGATGTTTGGAATACATATGATAAATTGAAGAAGTAGAAAAATTCTAACGACTAACCCCAAAAATAAAATTTTAGATGTTTTTTTATATTTGGCTTTATCTTAATTGAACCTTGCTTTACCAGTGATAAGGTTCTGAATCCCACATTTAATCATTTATATTCTATTAAAGATTGGATTTACTGTTTAAGGTCTAATATTTTGTAAATTTTTAGGACCATGAAAGCCATTCTTATATTAAATGTATTTCTTTTCTCCTATTTATTTTCTCAGAACGAGAATTCTGAGAACGATGTAATTCAATATGGTTTTAATTATACAGGGGACTTAAAAGACGGTAGGCGTCATGGTATTGGTAAATATATATATCCAAATGGAGATACATATGACGGTGATTGGGTCAATGGTATTCGGCAAGGAGAAGGAACATTTACATTTGAAGATGATAGTCATACATATGTAGGAAGTTTTCTGGCTGGTCTTTTTCATGGTTGGGGTACTCTTCATATTATTGGTGGAGAAAAGTATGAAGGTGAATGGAGTAATGGTAAAAAAGAAGGAGAGGGCACATATTACTATCCATTCGGAAATACGTATATAGGCGAGTGGAAAGGAGATAAAAAGAATGGAAATGGAACTTATATATACACATTTGGAAAAAAGTATGAGGGTGAATGGAAAGATGATAAGAAACATGGGATAGGCATTTCAATAGATGGTGAAGGAAATACTTATGAAGGTGACTTTAAGTATGATAAAAGACAGGGAAGAGGGGTATATACGTTTAAAAGTGGCAATGTGTATAAAGGTGAATTTTTAGATGGTAAAAAACATGGACAAGGTATTTTCACCTATGTAAACGGAAATATTTATGAAGGTGAGTTTTATGATGGCAATATGGAAGGAAGTGGAATATTTACATTTAAAAATGGGAATATATATGAAGGTGAATGGAGGGATGATAAAAGTCATGGAAAAGGTACCTATAGTTTTAAGAACGGTACCAAATATGTTGGTGAATTTCAAAATGGTAAAAGGAATGGCGAAGGCACTTTTACCTATCCTGATGGAGAAAAGTATGTAGGTGATTACAAAGATGGTAAGCGAACTGGACGTGGTATTTTTACTTTTAAAAATGGTAACACATATAAAGGTGAGTTTTGGAATGGCGTCAAAAATGGACAGGGTATTTTTACTTATCCTAATGGGAATGTATATGATGGAGAATGGAAAAATGATTTAAAGCATGGGCAGGGAGTGTTTACCTATGTCTCTGGTGGCAAATATAGTGGTAATTGGAAAAATGGATCTATGGATGGGTACGGTAATTATAGCTATGCAAATGGAGATACTTACGAGGGTGATTTTAAAAAAGGTAAAATGCATGGTAAAGGTTCCTATGTTTTTGAGAATGGCAATGAATATCATGGTGAATGGAAAGAAGATACTATGGAGGGAGAAGGCATCTATGCCGCATCTAATGGTAATTATTTTGAAGGTACCTTCAATGATGGCAAATTAAATGGTCAAGGTACTTTTAGATCCTCAATAGGGGAAACCTATAAAGGTGAATGGGTTAAGGGCAGAATGAATGGTAGGGGATTATACATCTTTGTAAATGGTAATCGGTATGATGGCGAATGGGTTGATGATAAACGCATTGGTTACGGAATATATACTTATGTAAATGGAGATTTATATGAGGGTTATTTCTCTGATGGGAAACGTAATGGTAAAGGGACCTTTCGTGATAAAAACGGTGATATTTACGAAGGCACTTGGAAAGAGGGCCAAATGGATGGTCAGGGATATTATTTCTTTGTCAATGGTGATACATACAGCGGCCAATGGGTAAAGAATAAGAAAGCTGGAAATGGAGTATTTAGTTTTTCTGATGGAAGCGAATACGAAGGGAGTTTTATTAATGACCAGATGGAAGGGGCAGGGACATTCACTTATCCTGATGGTCGAAGGTTCAATGGTAATTGGCTTGAAGGTAAAATGGAAGGATATGGAACCTTTTCTGATTTAAAAGGAAACAGATATGAGGGAGACTGGAAGGATAATGCTTACAATGGTAACGGAACCTTTTATTTTGCAAATGGTGACCAATATGAAGGGGAATGGAAAAGTGGTAAATATGATGGTTATGGTACTTTTACAGATTTAGGTGGTAATAAATATATTGGTTTATGGCATCAAGGTTTAAAACACGGAAAAGGTACACTTTATAGTTCAAATACTGATAAGTATGTTGGGATTTGGTTAAAGGACCTTAGACATGGAGAAGGGACTCAGACCTATGCAAATGGTGACCAATATGAAGGGGAATGGTTAGCTAATAAAAAAGCCGGTAAAGGTTTAATGAAATATAATTCTGGTACTATTTATGATGGTGAATGGGAGTTAGATATGAAACATGGAACTGGTACTCATGATGATAAAAATGGCAATGTATTTAACGGCTTTTGGGCCAATAATAAAAAAGATGGAAAGGGAAAAATTATCTATTCCAATGGTGATATATATGAGGGTGACTGGAGTCAAGACAATATACAAGGAATCGGGATATATATTTACTCCACTGGTGATAAATATGACGGTGAATGGATAAATAATCAAAAAAATGGTAGAGGAACATTTAGTTCAAATTTAGGAGAAAAGTACGTCGGCGAATGGAAAGATGACCTTAGGAGCGGGCAAGGAACTTTTACAGATGGTAAAGGTAATAAATACAAAGGGGAATGGCGGAAAGATGCAATGAATGGTGAAGGTACATATACTGATGTACTTGGCCATCGATATACGGGTAAATGGACCAATAATAAGAGAGAGGGTAAAGGTACATACTCATTTGTAGGTCAAAAAAAGAATGAATCACTATCAACAGAATTACTTTATTTCAAAGGGAATCGTTATGTCGGTGAATGGAAAGAAGATCAATTCCATGGTAAGGGCTCATTCAAGTATCTAAATGGTGATTCATATGAAGGTGAGTGGGAAATGGATAAGCGAAGCGGTAAAGGTATTTTCATCTCCAACCAGGGTGAGCATTATGAAGGCGAATGGGAAAGCGATATGAAGCATGGAATAGGTGAAATGGACTTCACTAATGGGGATCACTATAAAGGTGAATGGAAGCAAGATATGATGTCTGGTGATGGTCAAATGGTTTATGTAAATGGTGATAATTATAAAGGTTATTGGGTTAGTAACCTAAAGGAGGGACAAGGAACCTACCTCTATCAAAATGGGGAGAAATATGATGGGATATGGTCAAATGATGTAAAATCTGGAGAAGGAACATATAAATATAATAATGGTGATATTTACCAAGGTAACTGGGCTGATGGGATCAAGGAAGGTTATGGAATATATAAAGATTCTAAAGGTGATATCTACGAAGGCGAATGGAAATATGATCTCAAAATGGGTGAGGGTATATTAAAATATGCAAATGGTGATGAATATAATGGAGGTTGGCAAAACAACTTAAAAACTGGCCAAGGAAAAATGAAATATGCAAATGGTGATGAATATAATGGAGGTTGGCGAAATGGTAAAAAAGAAGGGGAGGGAAAAGCTACTTTTATAACTGATGGAATCACCTATATTGGAAATTTTAAAGATGACGTATTCCATGGAAAGGGTAAATATACCTCTTCTATTGGAGACTCGTATGATGGTGAATGGGAATTTGGTAAGAGAGAAGGTCAAGGGGTTTTTAAGTCTTCTATTGGTGATGTATATGATGGTAGTTGGAAGAATGATATGAAACATTCAAAAGGGGTATATCAATTTGCAGATGGATCACAGTATAATGGAGAATGGCAAAATGACGAAATAACCGGTCAGGGCTCCTTTACATTCTCTAATGGTAGTGTATGCAGAGGCAGTTTTTTAAATGGCAAGATTGATGGCCAAGGGACTTTTGATTATATCAATGGGGATAAGTATAACGGCCTTTTTAAATCAGGTAAAAGAGATGGCCAGGGTACTTGTATATTTTCAAATGATGAAAAATATATTGGTGAATGGAAAGAAGATGAGATTGATGGCCAAGGCAAATATATTTATAGGAATGGTAATACATACGAAGGAACATTTATCGATGGGGTAATGGAAGGTCAAGGAACCTATTCTTTCAATAATGGAAATTTATATATTGGTGAATTCAAAGATGGTAAAAGAGAAGGCCTGGGTGTGTTTACTTATGAAAATGGTAATAAATATGTCGGTGAATTCAAAAACGGTACAATGGATGGTCAAGGTACCTTCACATATCCTAATGGTGACAAAAAAGTGGGAGTCTGGAAAGATGGGAAACCTATTAATAACTAATGATCCAAAGTTCAAAGTACCTAAGATATGTTTGTGTTTTAATACCGTTAATTGTTTCATCATGTTCTTTTTTTGATAAATCATTTATTCAGATTGATTCTAATTCTTGGTCAGGCAGGAACTTTTACTTTTCTGACATAGATGATAATTACAAACGAACTAAAAATTTTAATCGAATATGGTCGAAGCTTCATTCAGATCGATTCAGACCCTACCATAAGCTTTTAGATAAAAAATATACTATTATTGGAACCTATAATACTTTCACTAACGAATATTTAGTAATTGAAGATCAAAAAGGTAATCGATATAAGATGGTAATTAATTTAAATGAGATTGATAATAATGTAATTCCAAGTTACTTCCTTTTTGAGGAGGTATTTTCCCAAGCAAAAAAAATGATTGGTAAAACCATTTGGCTTAATAATACTTTTGACTCTAATGGCTTTTATACTTTTTCAGAATATAACTTTACACGATTTGAGCCAGTTAAAGTTTTGGATGTGTTTCCATTTCAAAACCTTAGTTATGACCACCCTATTTGGCTAAAAACTAAAGCAAGTACAGGCGATGAGGCATTTGTGAGGTATAATGGTGATGAAGGGCGTGTTAGCATTCAAGATCATTATTATAATTCAGAACCTTTACCCTACTCTTGGGGTAGGGTTACCATAAGTAAAATTGTAAATAAGAAAATAGAGTTGGGTATGAATGAAAGACAAGTGAGAATTGCTATTGGTAACCCTGATGAGGTTAATTACACCTCAAGCAGGCATGGAATTAGTGAACAGTGGATTTATAGGCATAATAATAGTAAAGATGTATATCTTCAGTTTGAATATGAAAAATTGATATATATTAACAAATGATTAATCTTTCACTAAAATAAATTGATGAACTATTTTAAGATCTTTTTTATTTCGACATTAACAATTTCATTTGGACGTGCTGGCGAAATTGATTCGCTACCCTATTATCAAAAATTTAATAAGTCTGTCAAATTTTATCAGCAAGGTAGATACAGCCTTGCATTAAACTATTTTAAAAATATCTTGGTAAACGAAAGAGAATACCGTGATCCAGCAGCACAATTATTAATGGCCAAATGTCAATATAACTTAGAAATGTTTGATGAGGCACAACGGTCATGTAAATTAGTATTGTCTAATTACCCAAATAGTCCTTACCAAATGGATGCATATATATTAATGGGTGATATTTTCTTAAGGCAGGGGAGAACTACAAATGCATTTAGATATTATCTAAATGCGCGGCCTTTAATTGATGATTTAATATATTTAAATATTATCGACCAGAGAATATATAATTGTATTGGGATTGGTTTAAAAGAGGAAACCTTGGAGGGACTCCTTTTCAGAGAAAAAAATGCTTTTAATCGTTCAATTATTAATCTTACTAGAGCATATCAAGCCTGGTTAAATGGAGATAATTATGATCTAGATATGATAATTAACGAGATTGATACTTTTTATTTACCTGGACACTTTTCAGGTATTTATGGTGCGCTAAAAAATATACTCCAAGAGCCCTTAAAAAGACCAATTTCTATTGCAGTTGTGCTTCCTTTATCAGGCTATGAGAAGGAAAAAGGCCAATCATACTTATTAGGTTTATCTGAATATTTAAAATCAAAAGCCAATTTACGATCCATTAGGTTTTTAGTTTATGACTCTGCTGGTTCAAGCGTTAATACGCTTAATATTTTACAGCAGGTAGAGTCAAATGGACAGATAACAGCAATGCTAGGCCCCCTAACAAAAGATGAGATATTAAGTTTATCAGGGTCTAACTCATCTGTTCCAATTTTAGTTCCAAAATCTGCTTCGCCAGGGCTGGCTGATGTTGCAAAAAATCTCTTTTTCTTATCTCCATCCAAAAAGACAATTGCTCAAAGAACAGCACAAATGATGATAAAAGAACTGAATTTTGAAAATATAGCGGTCCTTTCGCCCGGAGATGGTGCAACAAAATTAATAACGGACTGTTTTTTAAATGAGTGTCACCAGCTTGGTATCGATCCTGTGTCTGTAGAGTGGTATATCGAAAAGCCTGAAAATGTTTCTAGGCAGATGAAGAATATTCGAAGAAATGCTTGGGCATTAGTTCCTGAGGAAGAAGAGGATGACCCATCACTTAATTTAGAGATTGATAGTCTTGATGCTCTCTTTGATGTTGATGTTACAGACTTTTTTGAACTTCCTCCTGAGAAAGATATAATGGATCGCAAAGATTCAGCCAAAATTGTTTTAGAAACAATCGAAGCTTTATATATCCCAATTAGGCCTGATGAATTAACATACATCGGTACTCAATTACCCCTTTACAACTTAAATACAGTATTATTTGGAAATGAAAATTGGTTAGATATGACTTTATTGAATAAAGAAGTAATTGGGCCACATATTTCAGGTATGCATGTTATTTCAGATGTTAATTCGGCTATATCAAATGGAGACCAAGATTCTTTTTCAAATTATTTTTCTTTAGCGCAAGACCATGTTTCTTTTATTCAATCTATTAGTTCACAAAATATCTTGAAACGCAGGCAGTTTTTAGAAAAGCTTAGAAATCATTCTGGTTTTTACGGTGAACATACATCCATAATATTTTTTGGCAAGAATCATAATGAGAATGGATCAGCGCAGGTATTACAATATTCCAATAATAGATTAACCAATCTTGGGATATACGATGGAGTTAAACTAATTGATTCCTATGAGAAAAGATAATTGGGTAAAAATTTCAACTAGTTTTACTAATGAAAAGATAAAAGCTGTATTTAGTCTAAAATCATCATCTATAGGCAAAAAAGCAAGTAGGCAATCATTTGCTAAAGCAGTTGGTTTTAATTCTAAACGTCTTATCATTCCTCAACAAACACACTCCAGCAATATTATTTTTTGTGAAAGTGAAGGAAAAATACCTGATTGTGACGGTGCTTTCTCTGATAGTCCTAAAAATGTATGTTCTATCCAGGTTGCAGATTGCATGCCTATATATTTTGCTCATAAGTATAAAATAGTATTCGGCTTAATACATGCTGGTTGGAGAGGTCTTGTAAATGGTATTCTTACTAAGTCAGCTTTTACCTTAACTGAAAAAAAATATAATCTAATGGAATTTGAAATTTTAATTGGGCCTTCTATCCAAAGTTGTTGTTTTGAAGTCAGAAATGATGTTGTGGATCAATTTGACCGTCAATTTATTATCCCGAAAAGCGATGAGAAGTTCCAGGTGGACCTACAACAATCAGCATATAATAGCTTGTCACAATTGGGGTTTGATATTAATAAAATAACTATAATGAATGATTGCACCTTTTGTCTTGATTCTATGTATCATTCTTATCGCCGTAATGGGAAAAATGCGGGACGTATGATAGGTTTAATAGGTATTAAATAATCATATTCCTATTTTCTTTAACTGTCTAATAAACTTCCATATTAATTTTATGACAATCATCGATGGTATTATACTTGGGATTATTCAGGGTATTACTGAATTTTTGCCAATTAGTAGTTCTGGGCATCTTGTACTTGCACAAGAGTTTCTTGGTATAAATCAACCGGGTAATAAGTTTGAGGTTTTAGTCCATATGGGCACTCTAGCAAGTATACTAGTCATATTCTTTAGTGACATAAAATCACTTTTGCTATCAATTAGAAAAAATCAAACCCAGCAATTTATATATTTTATTATTCTTGGGACAATTCCCGCTGTTTTATTTGGTCTCGGTTTGAAAGATACTATTGATTCATTTTTTGATAATATTTATGTTGTAGGAATTGCATTGGTTTTTACAGGTATAATTCTTTTTACTTCAAAATTTTTTAAACAGGTAGAAAAAAGTATTTCTTATAAAATTTCTTTTACGATTGGTCTTGCCCAAGCATTGGCAATTATTCCTGGAATCTCTAGGAGTGGCATGACAATAAGTTGTGCTCTTTTCCTTGGCCTGAGTGCTAAAGAATCGACGAGGTTCTCTTTCTTATTAGCCATACCTGCAATTTTTGGAGCTGGTTTACTAATGTTATTTGATATTGACAGTGGTCTACAGGTCAGAGCGCCAGTTGCACTTGCAGGCTTACTAAGCTCATTTATTGTAGGTTATCTTTCTCTCAAATGGTTACTTGGCCTAGTACAAAGTGGCAAATTTCACTACTTTGGATTATACTGTTTTTGTATTGGCTTTTTAACGGTTTTTTACAAATGGATCTAATTAGTTTAATATTCATTTCCTACTTATGCTTTTTGATGGGAGTAGGTGTCTTGACTTTTCGGTACAATAATACTCAAGAGGATTATTTTTTAGCTGGAAGGAAACTGGGTCCTTGGGTTACTGCATTTTCTGAGAGGGCTTCTGGAGAATCCGCCTGGCTACTGTTAGCCCTGCCAGGTGCTGCAATTACCATTGGGATGGGTGAATTATGGTCTGTAATTGGTATCATAACTGGAATTACTTGTTCATGGTATATCATCGCAGAAAAATTACGCGAGCAAACTGAAAAATATAATGCTCTTACTATTCCTGAATACCTACATAGACGTTTTGATGATGAATCGAATATTATTAGGCTATTTTCAGCCTTAATAATAGCATTTTTCTTTCTTTTTTATGTCTCTGCTCAATTCCATGCCTCGGGTAAAGTCCTTCACTCATTGTTTAAAATAGATCCCGTAGCTGGAATATCTATTGGTGCTTCTATTATTATTATTTATACACTGATGGGAGGGTTTCTTGCGGTTGCTTGGACCGATTTAATACAGGGCATCCTTATGATAGGGACTTTGGTCATATTACCCTTAGTTGGCTTTGTTGAATTATCTAACTCTGAACAATCGATGATGGATACACTTTATTCGGCAGGATTAATATTTGGAAATAATAATCAATCTCTGGTCAGTGGCAAAATAGGCATTGAAGCAATTATTCTTGTTTTAGGTGGACTCAGCTGGGGTTTGGGTTACTTAGGACAACCTCACTTAATAATAAGGTACATGGCTATAAGAAATCCAGCAGATATTAAACTAGCTAGAAAAATTGCTATTGCTTGGGCCATTCCTGGTATTATAGGAGCATTTCTTGTTGGTATCGTAGCACTAATGCACTTCGGTCCAGCTTTTTTTCAGCAAATAGATCCAGAACAAGCTATGCCTATGCTAGCTAGTGAATTATTGCATCCAATTATAGCTGGTCTATTTATATCGGGAGCAGTTGCGGCTATGATGTCTACTGCAGACTCTCAGCTTCTTGTTTCAACATCTGCTGTGACAGAAGATTTTTTTCATCAATTTCTTAAAATGGACCTATCTGATAAGAGTCTAGTAAAACTAAGTAGATTCATGATTATTCTCCTTGGTCTTATAGCGTATTGTATTGCATTTTATTCTCAATTTAAGGGCAGAAATATTTTTGGGGTCGTAAGCTATGCTTGGAGTGGCTTAGGTTCTGCATTTGGTCCTGTCTTGGTCATGACGTTATGGTGGGATAAAACATCTAGAAAAGGAGTTATTTCTGGTCTTGTAACGGGGTTCCTGACCACAATCATATGGGCAAATATTTCCATTTTGAGATCTGTAATGACTGAACGTTTATCAAGTTTTGTTTTTGCATTTATTGCGGTGTACATAGTAAGTATTTATTATCCAGATGAAGTTAAGAGAAGCGATTAATGATATAAAAACAGGTGTTTTACACCCTGTATATTTTTTGAAAGGGAATGATCATTTTCTTCAAAATTTTTTGATAGACGAACTAGCGAAAGAAATTTTTGTTAATCAAAATGAGAATAGGATATTAATGCTTCCTGATGAGATGACTGGTAAAGAGATAGTAGATAGACTTACGACCATGGATTTATTTTCTGAAAGAAAACTGTTTATCTTAAGAGATCCCCAAAAATTGAAAGGTAGAGCCTCATTGGACTTAATTTCCTTATGTGAAAATACAATTGATAATCATTTCATTGTTTTAATCAGTGATGATTGGATCACAAAAACAGCATTTTTTAAAAAAATCGAAACGTTAGTTAACCCAATTGATGTGCAGACACCATTTATCAATGATATGGGAAAATGGGCAAATTATTTGATAAATAAAAGAGGTAAGGCTGCAGTTAGCAAGGTTCAGCAGATAATGGTAGATATGGCTGGAGACTCTGTGGCGCATTTAGATAATGAAATAGAGAAAATTTGCCTTTTTATAGGCGAAAGAAATAATATTGAAGCCGAAGATATTGAACTGTTTTCTGGCTGGAAGCGAGATAGGCAACGCTGGGAATTTCTAACAGCTTTGGCTGATAAAGATTATTCAAAATCTATAAAGCTTGGTAAAGCTATTATAACAAAGCATGACTCTATGATTGCATTGATTTATCCTCTAACAACTTTATTTCAAGAATTATTATTTTTTAAAATGAAAAAGGGAACTTTTAAAGAATATCAGGGTTACACACCTATACCACCATCATTAAAAAAGCGTATACCACAATTTGCAAAGCAGTTTACTATTGAAAGGCTGGATTCCACACTTAAAATGCTGGGTGATATTGATAAACGACAGAAGACAACATACTCATTAGATGAAACAGAACTTATCCAACTCATTGGACATGTCCTTAAATAGACAACAATCACCATTTGTTTACACAGATGAGCAATTGATAGCGCGATTTCAGTCAGGAGATGAGAGAGCCTATATTGAATTAGTTAATCGTTATAGAGATAGACTAATCAATTTTGTTTATCCATTCTTTGGTGATTTTGAACAGGCTGAAGATGTCGTGCAAGAAACCATGATTAAACTTTACGAAAAAAAACATTACTATCGTGAAATTGCTAAGTTCTCAACATGGATTTACACCATTGCTCGGAACCTTGCGAATACAGAGCTAAGAAAGAAGAAAAGACGAAAAACAACATATATAAGTCGAATGACAAAAGATGATCGTCAGTATGACATACCAGCAGTTCAAGCTGATTTAAATCAAAATTTACAAAATGAATTTATTAGAGACCGTATTCATGCGGCAATTAGAGAATTGCCTGAACATTTTAAAACCGTAATAATTCTAAGAGATATTCAGGAACTTTCTTACGATGATATAAGTAATATAGTTGGAGTTCCACTTGGTACAGTAAAATCCAGGATTAATAGAGCAAGGTTACAGTTACAAGCAGAATTACAAGATTTAAAATAATTTTAAAAATAGGAGTTTAACATATAGATGAATCGCTACCAATTTGAAGATTTAATATCAGAATATATTGATAATGAACTTCCCCTAGGCAAAAGAAAAGAGTTTGAGGATTACCTTAATAACAATACGGATGCAGAAGCATTGGTCAATTCGATACGATTTAATATTAATAATGTAAAAGGTTTACCAAAGGTAAAAGCCAGTAAAACATTCAATGACCGATTATTTGATAAAATAAAGTCAAAACCTGATGGAATAAAAAGTGAGTCGCCAAATAAGTGGATGATAGCTGGTTTTACACCTATCCATGCGTCTTTTATGACAGGGCTAATAATGGCTTTTGTCTTTATCAGCATTCAAATTTTCTCTCCATCTCTTGACATCAAAAATTCGAAAACTCTATATACTACAAATGAAAAAGTAGATGATAATGCCTTTCGAGACCCAATTAATGTCAAGGATAATTCTAATAGTTTCTTAACTGATTTAACAGATGATTCGTTAAGTGTCGATTCAATAACTCAACTAAAAAAAGATTATTCTAAAAAGATACAATTTGTAAATGATTAGAAAATTATAAAATTCTCAAACAGGTTTCAATCTCCGTCCAAACTTGCTAATTTTCCCGACGAGGATTTTTTATTATGGCTTCAAATGATAACCTACAATTATTTTCTAAGGCATTAACTGTATTTTGCTTCATAGTATTTATTTATTTCTTCATCCCCGATTCGTTATCAACATTCAGTAACTTATTAAAATATCTCATTATCATTGCAACCATTGTAATTCTTATGTTTTATAACAAGGTCCTAGGCGAATTCACAATACCTGAATTACCATCACAAAATCCAAGCATATCTTTTGACATCAGTACTATAAAATCAAAAAATAGCACTAAAGATCTTTATGAGAATTTAACATCCCTGGTTATCGCAACAGGGACTTCAATAAATCCTAACTGTAAGTCAGCAATATATATCATTGACCCTATAAAGCAGGTATTTACACTGCAAGAGGGCAAGGCTGGTGAATTTGCTGATGTAATCTCAGCTGGTAATATTCAAATAAAAAAATATATAGATCAAAATAAAAAATTACATCAAAAAGACCACCCGGATATTTGGTCTGAGCTCTTTTTCGGTCAAAATTGGCGAGGGAGTGAATGTGCTATATTTAGTCCAATAAAATTACATGGCAATATCGCTGGATTTATTCTCACATCGATTGATCATTTCACAGATGCAACAGATAATGAAATGAATACCTTTAAAAAGATGGGAGAATTCGTATCATTTGGTTTGGAGAATCTAGAGAGTCTTGACAAACATATTCTTGGAGAGGATAGCAAGTCACTGATATTAGAAATTTTATTTAACCTAGACTATAAGTCTGATGCACAGAATATCTTTAACCAATTCAAATATCTACTAAGGACCTTTTTTCAATATGATAGAATAACAGTCTCAGTGCGTAAGGAGACTGAAAATAGAAGAAAGCATGATAAAGGTGTGATATCTATTATCAAGCTGACAGACGGAGAGAAGGATGAATTTGTTGAAGGGACTGAATTTCCAACTAATGGTTCACTACATGGGCTGCCTGTGGTTAATGGAATATCAATAATAACTTCAGATTGGAGGAACTCACATCCAAATATTTCAAGATTTAAATCTTCAGAATCAGAAAGTAATTATAAATCTGTTATTGCGGCTCCTATAATTATTGAAGGGGAATGCAGAGGTTCTATTGTTCTAGAGAGATTTGAAGAACGTTCTTTCACTAGCTCTGAATTAAAAGATCTTGAATTGATAGGGCAAGTCTTAGGTTCTGCATTACATTGGAGATATGAATACGAAAAGATTCATAATAATGCGACTCATGATGGTCTTTCAGGCCTTTTAAACCATCAAACATTTAAAGAGAGGTTTAACGATGAAATACAGCGTGCCGCGCGTTTCCAACAGAAGATGGCTGTTATGATGTTTGATTTAGATAAGTTTAAAAATGTAAATGATACCCTTGGACATCAATATGGAGATTATGTTATTCAAACTACTGCAAAAATTATGATTGATAATGTACGTGCGGTTGACGTTGTTGCTCGTTATGGTGGTGAAGAGTTTGCAATCATATTAATTAATACCACTGCAGCCATGTCTAATATGGTTGCACAAAGAATTGTTGATAATATCGCAGATTATGAATTTTCTATGGATGGTGTTGAAGCTAGATTAACTATTTCAGGCGGTATGTCTGAATATCCAACCCATACAGAGAGTATTAGAGAATTGATTGAATTTGCTGACAAAGCTATGTACGCGACTAAAAAGCAAAATGGAAATGGTATTACCATTCACCAAAACAAATTAAATGAAGATGATTCGATTAGTTAAGAAAAAAATAAAATTCATAATCCTTTTAACTCAATTTTGTATAATTAATGCGGATGCAATCAATAATGCAGAACTTGCCCTTCATCATTTTATGCAGGGTGAATTTTTAATGAATCAAGGGAATTATGCTTTAGCTATTCTTGAGTTTCAAGATGCTATTGAATTAGATCCAAATGCTTCTACGATTCATTTATCTATAGCTGATGGGTATAGAAGATTAGGAAAAGGAAAACGTGCCGAAGATCATTTACAAATAGCTTTGGCGCTTGAGCCAGAAGATAAAGAAGCACGAGAAATGTTAGGGCAACTTTATTTAACTCAAAAAAAATATAAAGATGCACAAAATATCTATAAAGATTTGAATCGGTCTTTCCCAGAAAACCTAGATTATATTTATACGCTTGCTGATTTAGCTCGAATTGAAAAGGACTGGGATTTAGCGATTGATTACTACATCGAAGGCTATGAAGTAAACCCAATGGCTATTAATGGTTTGGAGCAAGCACTGCAAATAGCACTTACTACCAGTAATTTTATTCTTGCTGAAGATGTCTGTGATTTATTGCTGATAGATGATTCTGAGAACATAGATCTACTAGAAACTTTGCGAGATTTAACTCTTTTTAATGGGGACTACAAAAAATCACTAAAAATCGTTAATAAAATTGAAAAGGTCAAAGGTGCTGATTCAAATCTATTGATACAGAAAAGCGCATTATATGAAGAGCTTAATCAGCTTGACCTTGCATTGGAGGTAATATATTCAGCCCTTGAACAGGATAGCCAAAATGTTGATATACTTCATCGACTAGTCACATTGTTAATGGAACAAGAAATGAACCAAGAAGCAATCTTGTATAACCAAAAAATTATTGATTACCATCCTGATGATCCGCGCGGGTTTATTAATAATGCAGTCATGGCAATGAGTGGGAAAAAACCTGAAGAAGCAGTCCAGGCACTTATGCCCCATTCAGATAAATTTTCTCAAGATTTTACTGTTCAATATTTATTAGGGACTGCTTTCTACCAAATAAAGGATTACGTGAATTCAAAGACTCACTTGTCACGGGCATTAAATATCTATCCTCAGTCAAGAAATACAAAACATAATCTTGCTCTTATCTATGATTCAACAGGAGAGTGGGTAGAGTCTGACAAACTTTACATTGATTTGATCGCAACTGACACCACTGATGCTCAAGCATACAATAATTATGCATATAGTTTAGTTGAGCGAGAAAAAGATATTGAGTTTGCATTAGAGCTTGCACAAAATGCAATAAGATTAGAACCAAAATCTGCTGCATATCTAGACACAATAGGTTGGATTTATTTCAAAATGAATGACTATGATGAAGCATTGCGCTACATACGAGAATCATTAAGCATTGATTCTGGTAATGCGACAATCCAAGGTCACCTCGATCAAATTATAAAGGTCAGATCAGAAATCAACCTACATAATATTCATCAAGTGGAGAAACAAGATTGAATGTTAAGGTTAAGACTTTTGGTACTTATGATCCTTTTTGGTTGTGTTGGCTCTGGAAATCGAATGTTAATCTTAGTGCCACAAAAATCTTATTCGGAATTTGTGCAAGAATATAACTCCTGCACCGGTAAGGGAATGATAAGCTCTAATGGCCCCTTAAAGGGAAAACTTTCATTTACATTTAAAAGTCAAAGAGATAGTACTTTCTTTCAGTTTGGTGATGCCATAGGTCGCAAAGCTCTATTGATGTGGATTACTCCTGGTACAGTAACCGCAAGGAACCTAATTGAAAATAAGCAATATGATTATGATGAGATCATGCAGTTTTTTCCTTTCCTTAAAATAATGGAGCCAAATGATATTACTGAATTCATATGGGGTGTTGAACCAAGCTATAAAGAAAAATTCAAAACCGTAGATAAATCTATTACAAAAAATATTGAAATAAATTTCCGTAGTGAGCAATTGGACAATGAAAAAAGAGCACTAGTAGAAGCGAGGTTCCGCGATAAGGAGACTAGGCAAGTTGTAAGCATTAATGTGAAAAATAGGAACAGAAATTCCGAATATGTTAACATGAAAAAAGTGTGGAAATTATTAAAATATTAGAATGAATATTTCTACAGTTATACCAGTATTTAATGAGATAGACTCATTGCCAGAGTTGGTAAATGAATTGAATGACAATCTGATTCAATATGAAAATTGGGAAGTTATTTTTATTGATGATGGATCAAGTGATGGCACAACTGAATGGTTAGAGAATCTTTGTTCAAACAACAATAATTTTAAAATGATACAATTCTATCGTAATTATGGAAAATCAGCAGCTTTAAGAGAAGGGTTTAAAGCTGCAGTAGGAAAATATATTATTACTATGGATGCTGATTTGCAAGATGATCCCAAAGAGATAAAAAACTTAATTGCAAAGTTAGATGAAGGTTGGGATTTAGTTTCAGGCTGGAAAAAGACTAGATTAGATCCATTGAATAAAAGATTGCCATCTAAATTATTCAATATGGTTACCCGATTTATGACAGGGGTCAAAATACATGATTTTAACTGTGGGCTAAAGGGCTACAAGAGCTCAGTGATCAAATCCATTGACGTATATGGAGGCAGACATAGATATATTCCAGCCTTAGCAGGCCAGAGAAAATTTAAGGTTACAGAGATAGTTGTAAACCATCGTTCTAGGAAGTTTGGTGAAACAAAATATGGCGGCTCTAGAATATTTCATGGATTTTTTGACCTTATTACGATTCTTTTTT
This sequence comes from uncultured Fidelibacterota bacterium, assembly GCA_902562835.1. Taxonomy (GTDB): domain Bacteria; phylum Fidelibacterota; class Marinisomatia; order Marinisomatales; family UBA1611; genus CACEUX01. Next base: position 70,717 of record CACEUX010000002.1, on the reverse strand, counting down.
TAAACCGATATAACCAACAACCTCTTCATCTTTTTGGTTCATTTGGAATAGGCTTTTTATCGATAGGTTTTTTTGTGGAGTGCTGTGTGCTTTATTACAAATATGCGCTTGGTCATCCTTTTTCAAAACATATGGCGTTATTAACATTTGGAGTTATGTTAATTGTCATAGGCATCCAGTTCTTTTCAATTGGTCTCCTGGGTGAGCTTATGGCAAGATCCACGCAGGGAAATGAAAATCGCATTAAAAAGTTCATTAATCAAACATAGTAAAAATAACCTACTTGCACTTACTCATTGTTATTTAACTCTTAGAAAATCCATTATTTGTGTCTCTAATAAAAAATAAGATCAATTATATACTTGGTAAAAATTTTGATTTTAAAATAGGATTCATTATCTGCGGTACTCAAAAAGGAGGAACAACTGCACTCGATCGATATCTAAGGCTCCATCCTGAAATATGCATGGCAAATAAAAAAGAAGTACATTTCTTTGATAGTGATAAATATTTCCAGAAACGAAGCCCTGACTTTTCAAAGTACCATTTTCATTTTAACCCTAAAGATCACCATAAAATAATTGGTGAGGCAACACCCATATATATGTATTGGGAGAATGCTATTAAAAGGATACATAATTATAACCCAAACATGAAGTTGATTGCCGTCTTAAGGGATCCTTCAGCAAGAGCCTTCTCGCACTGGAATATGGAGAGAGATAAAAATCGCGAGCATAGAACATTTTGGGATGCAATCAAATCTGAGGAAAACAAACTACGCGACCCAGGAAAAAAACAAGATAGAACATTTTCATATCTAGAGCGTGGGCTTTATTCAAAGCAGATAAAAATAATCAAATCCTATTTTAAGAGAGATCAAATTTTATTTTTACAAAATGATTCCTTGCGCAAAAACCCCAATCAAGTTTTATCAAAAGTATCAGAATTCTTAACCTTATCATCTTTTCAAACAGTTGAACATATGGAGATTCATACACGTAGTTATCCCTTTGAATTAAGTAAGAAAGAAAACGATTTTTTAAAGACTTTTTATAATGATGAAATAGATGAATTGGAAACACTCCTCGATTGGGATTTGAAGAATTGGAAAGCCTTAAATGAATGATAATTTATTCATTAGTGTTGTAACCCCCTCATATAACAGAGCGGATGAATTGGATTATCTACTACAATCTTTATCTCTGCAAACTATAGATCATAGTACTTTTGAATCAATAATTTCAGACGATGGTTCAACGGATAGCACAGAAGCATTGGTAAAAAGTTGGAAGGAAAAGGCAAGTTTTAAAATAAAGTATATTACGCAAGATAATAAAGGTCCAGGGTCAGCACGGAATTATGGTCTTGAAGAATCTACTGGCGACCTAATCCTCTTTATTGATTCAGATTGTGAGGCACACCCTAAATGGATTGAAACTATTGTTAAAGAATACCATAAAAACAAATTTGATTCTTGTGGTGGTCCCGATGGCGGAAAACAAGACTTCACAACACTTCAAAAAGCAATAGACTATTCAATGACTTCCTTTTTTACTACCGGTGGAATGCGCGGGCATAGTGAGAAAATGTTATCAAAATTTTACCCGCGTACACATAATATGGGTATTACTAGAAATACCTATCAAGCATTGGGCGGTTTTGGAAACCTTAGGCATGGACAAGATATTGAGTATAGTCATCGAATTCGAAAATCTGGGGCGAATATTAGGTTTATAAAAAACGCTTTGGTTTATCATCGTAGGAGAACCTCATTGAAACAGTTTATTAAACAGGTATTCAATTGGGGCGTTGCTAGGGTGAACCTGGGTAAAATTGATCTAGCTATGTTAGAGCTGATTCATTTTTTACCTTCTATTGCTTTCCTGTCAACTGCGTTTTTGTTGATAGCAATGTTCAAACTAGGTTTTAGTATAAAAAAGATATTTTTGTTTTTCTTCTTGCCTCTAGCAGTTATCTCTATAATTGGGGCGTTTACAAAAAAAGACTTAGGGGTATTTCCATTATTGCTTATGGTTATTCCTATTCAAATATTTGGCTATGGAATTGGATTCCTGCAAGCTTTCATAAGACGTTTTATTTTTTATGGAGAAGAATTAGTAGGTTTTAAAAAGAACTATTATAAATGATTGTTATTGTCTTAGGGATGCATCGTAGTGGAACCTCAACTTTATCAGGAGTCCTTCACATGAATAAAGTGACCATGGGTACATACCAAACCTTCTGGCCTCGACCATTAAATCAAAATCCAAAAGGGTTTTATGAAAACTATGATTTCAGAAATATAAATGATCAAATGTTAAAATTATCTGGCTATGATGTTAAATCTTATAAAACAGACATTCCCTCGGTGCAAGCTAATGATAAAATATACTCTAAAATGCGGAATCTTGTGCAAAGTTGCAATTCTCAATATGGAGATTGGGGCTGGAAAGATCCGCGTACATGCTTAACTGTAAAATATTGGTTCGATATAATCCGTGAACTGGGTTTGTCAGATGAAGTTAAAATTGTTTTTGTCGTACGAAAAGCATCATCAGTAGCAAGGTCGTTAAAAAAACGTAATCAGCTGGCTCTAGACCAAGGTCTTGAATTATGGAGGAGTTATACTGACCGTGCATTAGACTTTTGTAATGAATCTCAAATACCTATTCATTATTGTTCTTTTGAAGCCTTATTGGATGACCCAGTATCAGTTTGTGATGCTCTTTTTAGTTTCCTCAATAGGCCATGGAACACATCCATTGTTGATCAATTTGTCGATAAATCGATAAGTAGTAGTCAAATAGGAGAAGATATAATATTACCAAGGCATATTGTTAAGTTGGAATCAGATATATATTCTAGGCTTTAGGAATAAAATTGAATTTGGATACATTAAAAACTATTACAATTCTTTCAGCCAGTTATAGATCCGGACCTCATTTAAATAGGTTATTCAATAATCTAAAGATCAAGGCAGATAATTATCATTGTTTGCAATTTATTGTGGTGGACAACACAAATGGTCAGGATATTGATTTAAAAGATGCATTTTCAAAAGATCTTGAAATTCAATTTTTCATGAATGATGGTAGCGGGCTTCAAAGATCTATCTCTCATTCAAGCGCCTTAGATTGTGGAATACAAAATTGTAAAACTGAGTTTACTCTCATAATTGATCCAGATGTACATGTTTTTAAAGCTGGATGGGATAATTTTTGTATAAATCAAATGAATAAGGTGGATAAATTAGTAATTGGCGCACCATATCCAGAATGGAAACTTGGAAAAGTGCATAACTTTCCAAGTGTGGTTTTTATGTTTTTTAGAACAAGACAAGTAGTAAAATTTGATAAGTCTTTTTATCCTTTCCCGCGTTTGAGTAAAAGAATTCTTAATAGTTTTTTTCGTAAAGTAACACGATTAGGTATTCTGACAAGTAAGTCAAAGCTTGACAAGAGTAAAAAGCTTAGAAAGATCACAAAATGGTTAGAAAAAATCACAGGGATTACAAGTCCAGATACGGGTAAGCAGATTATAGAGGCCTTTAGAAGAGAGGGTTTCAAGGCTTTGAACTTTAAAGCTAGTTATAGTAGCGATATTGCCAATAATGTTAAAAACGCTGAAATTGAACTTTCCAAACAATTTGAATTATACTATTTAAATGATGAAATAATGATGACTCATATGTATGGGTCAGGAGTATTTCATTGGAGATCTGAAAGAGGAGCTGATCTTGGCCATTGGCAAGATCTCATTTCTGAAATAGATAAAGGGCTATGATGAATTTTTTTATTAAAAATAAAATTGAATTATTCATTTTAATGATCTTACCTGTCTTATTTTTATATCGAATGATTTTTTTTGGTGAAATTGTTACAACAAATGATGAACTTGAGCGTCATCCTATCAATGAGTGGCGAGATAGTTACTTAAATGAAAATAAAGATACTCCACAATGGTATCCGAATTTATTTTCAGGTATGCCATCATATGGTGGTTACATTTATACAAGTGGAGACCCTACAAAGTATTTTCGCAGCAATATTCTTTTTAATAATGGTTTAAGAATCTGGTTCTATCTAGGCCTGTCAGGTATAGGTATGTATACCCTGCTGACCCTCCTAGGTGTTAGTAGATCTTCTGCATTAATTGGCGGGGCCATCTCTGCGCTTACCCCATATACCTTTGGTCTTATAAACGCAGGGCATCTAAATAAGATCTTTTCTATGGCATATATACCATGGGTGATTGCAGCAGCAATATATCTAATTGATAGATTGTCCATAAAAGCTATTCTTTTACTTGCCCTTGCAACAGCACTTCAGTTATGGGCAAATCATCCTCAGGTGGCTTACTATACCTGGATGGTTATTGGTTTTTATTATGTATGGATAATTTGTTCATCAATTAAAAATAAAACTATTTCTATAAGCTCATCTTTATATCCACTAGGAGGTATGATTTTTGGTATAGCTCTTGCTCTAATAATGGTATCTGATCCTTATCTAGATATATATAAATTTCAGAAGTATTCAAATCGAGGTGCTAAATCTGTTTTAGACCAATCTGGTCAAACAGAATCTGGTACAGATTGGAATTATGCAACTCAATGGTCATTCCATCCATTTGAAACCCTATCTTTTATATACCCGTACCACTATGGCCTACAAAATATAAGTGATACAAAACGTGGCGCATATTGGGGATATATGCCTTTTACTCAATCCACGCATTATTTGGGCATGGTTGCTATTATTTTTGCTATATTGGGGGCTTTGCTTAAAAAACCTGATAGGTTAGGATTGATTTTCTGGGCTGTTACAGTTTTGACACTGGTAACTGGTTTCGGATCATATTTACCATTGCTTTACAAACCATTTTATTCATTATTACCATTTTTTTCTAAATTTAGAATTCCATCAATGATCTATATGCTCTTAGCAATAACAATCCCTCTATTAGCGGCCAGAGGTTTAGATATATTTCTAGAACATTATCAAGAAAACAAAGAGCTGATTAGGAAGTCCATATATGTTGCTGGAGGCATTGCTGGTTTAACAATAGTCCTCATTATGTTTGGTGAATCACTATTTTCTTTTAGTAGTTCTAGTGATCTTCGTTATAATAACCCCGGCTTTATAACCAAACTGCGTTCTGCGAGATTAGAACTTTTTAATAAAGGACTATTTTTAGCTTTGGCAGTTAGCTTAAGTGTGTTAGGCCTGATCTGGGCCTTAGTGAATAGAAAAATCAATAGGTCAGCATTTTATTATGGTTTATTAACGATAGCTCTATTTGATTTATGGATGCTGAATTCTGAATTTATGAATATCAAACCTCCAAAGAATATGGATATGATGTTCCAGAAGAATTCAGCAATAGAATACATTGATAAAGATCCTGACCATTTTCGTGTTTTTCCAGCAGACCGATTAGGCTCTAATCATTATAGTTATTGGAATATTGAAAGTATAGGAGGATACCGACCAATCAAGCTTAGACATTATCAAGACCTGATGGACGCTAAGGGATTCAATAGACCACAAGTTATGGATATGTTGAATGTGAAATATGTATTGACCAATAAGAAAATCAATAATCCGGATTTCTTACGTATAAAGGAAACACCAGGTTTGTATGAAAATACGAATGTTCTTCCCAAGGCGTGGATAGTAGGTAATATAAAGTCAGTAAAATCCCAGCGAGAATCTTTAATGGAAGTTCTGCTAGGTGGTTTTGATCCTTCTAGAACAGCTATTGTTTACAATTATAATGGAAAAAATAATCGAAAAGATGTAGACGGGCAAGTTTCCGTGGTATCAAAAACAGAAAATAAAATTGAATTAATTTCTTCTTCTAACACTGGTGGGCTCTTGGTACTATCGGAGATCTATTATGAACCTGGTTGGAGAGCAACTGTGAATGGTATTGAAGCACCTATATATCAGACCAACCATGTTTTGAGATCTGTAGAAATTCCTCCTGGAGAAAATGAGGTCATTTTTGAATATGATACAAATACGTGGCAGAAAACACGTATGCTCTCTAGAGTTTCGTTACTATCGGTTTTATTATTGCTTGGTATAATATTTTGGACTGGTAAAGAAGAACGAATAGAATAATAATGAAACTTTATCGCCATACAGGAAATATAAAAGCTGGTCTCTTTATTTTAGGTGTAACCCTCGTTATTGGTCTATTGGCCTATACTCAAATACTTGTTAATGATCTTCGTAAGGACAATCGTCAGATTGTAAGGCTTTACGCGGGATTAATTGCGAATGTTGTAAAAGATGATAGCGATGCTAACCTTGATTTTATATTTGAAAATATAATCCAAAAGGTCAAATTCCCGCTAATTCAGACAGATACTGAACATAACCCTCAAATGTGGAAAAATCTTCCAAGTTCTATAAAAACGGAAAAGGATAGAATTAAATTTATGAATATGGCTGACAAGCATAACGAGCCTATTCCCCTTACATATAAAATCAATATGAATGATGAGATTACTTTTGGATTTTTACATTATGGAGATTCGACGATAGTAGAAAGATTAAGACTATGGAGTTTTATTGAGATTATCGCAATTGGTCTATTTATCTTTTTAGGTTTTTCTGGTTTTAGTTTCATCCGCAATAATGAAAAAAAGCATATATGGGTTGGAATGGCACGTGAAACTGCGCATCAATTAGGCACACCAGTATCTGCTTTAATGGGTTGGGTGGATTGGTTAAAAGATCATCCAGATAAAACAAAGGAGATTATTCCTGAAATGGAAGCTGATATTCAAAGACTTGAGCAGATAGGAAGACGTTTTAGCAAGATGGGCTCAAAATCAGATTTTGAAGAATTAGATCTGTCTGAAAGGATTGAAAAAATAGTAACCTATCTAACGAAAAGATTGCCCTCTATTGGTAAAAAAGTAGAATTGGTAAATGATATCCAACCTGGTATTTCCATTACCGCAAATGGATCCCTTTTGGCATGGTCTATTGAAAATATTATTCGTAATGGGATTGATGCAATTGAACGTGCTAATGGGAAAATAAGTGTTTCCTTAAGAAAAGATATAGAAGGTATAAAGATCAGAATTGAAGATAATGGTAAAGGTATACCAAAAAAAGATTGGAAAAATATTTTTCGCCCAGGGTTTAGTACTAAACAAACTGGATGGGGTTTAGGTTTATCACTTTCAAGTAGGATTGTAGAAGAAATACATGGAGGAAGTTTGAAAGTAATTAAATCTTCTGCAGATACTGGTACCATTTTGGAGATCAGTCTTTAAAATGGACCTCAACTTGGGTAATTTAAACGTAACGGATAAATAAATATGGATCTATTATACGGACAAGCACAACAAGGTGGCGGATTAGTTGCATTTCTACCATTTATACTAATAATGTTTGTAATCTACTTTTTGATGATTCGTCCACAAGCAAAACGCCAGAAACAAAAAGAAACAATGAGAGAGTCCCTTCAAAAAGGTGATAAGGTCATAACAATGGGTGGAATCTATGGCACTGTTCATGGATTTAAAGAAAAGGGACGACTTACAGTGATAAAGGTGGATAATAATACTAACCTTGTTATAAATAGAACAGCTATAGCAGGTCTAGCTGAAAAAGTTAAAGATAAAGAGCTGGAACAAACCTAATGGCTGTTTTAGAAATAGTCCATTATGGCAATCCGATTCTTAGAAAGAAATGTAAGCCAGTAAATGATCCCCTAAGTATAGAGTCAATTATTGATGACATGTTTGATTCAATGTATGAAGCGGAGGGTATAGGTTTAGCGGCAAATCAGGTTGGATTAGATATGAACTTATTTATTATTGATGTCACCCATACGGACGAAGCAGAAGACACTCACATCTTTATTAATGGAGCTATCATTGCGACTGATGGTGATGACAAGGTTTTTCAGGAAGGCTGTTTATCTATGCCTGGTATTGCCTTAGATGTGATTAGACCAGAAAAAGTAACATTAAAATATCAAGGAATTGATGGCGAGTGGCACGAAAATGAGTTTGATGGATTATTGGGGAGAGCTATACAGCATGAGATGGATCATTTAAATGGAACTTTTATCATAGATCGCGTAGGAGAGGTTGAAAAAATTAAATACCAAACTGAATTAAAAGAGATGAAGAAAAATTCAAGTAAACGTATGAGTTCTAATTCTGAAAAGAGGTTTGTTCTTTAAAATTTATTTATTTTTAAGGGTTGATACATAGTGCGTACAGTCTTCATGGGCAACCCCAATTTTGCAATACCAGCGCTTGAGGCAATTCATAGATCTAATCATGACCTTATTGCAGTTGTCTCTAATCCACCAAAACCAATGGGTAGAGGCCGATCTTTGCAATCAACCTCTGTAGGTAAATTTGCAAAACAAAATAACATTAAATTAATTGAACCGTTATCATTGATTTCCAAAGATCTGAAAGTTCAGCTTAAAAAACTCAAACCTGACATATTTGTTGTTGTAGCATATAAAATTTTACCTAATGAACTAATTGAGATTCCTGTAAATGGTGCAATCAACTTGCACGCTTCGTTATTGCCAAAATACCGTGGTGCAGGCCCAATCCAATGGGCACTGATGAATGGAGATAAAAATACTGGAGTAAGTATTTTCCAAATAAAGCGAAAGGTAGATACAGGTGATATATTGCTTCAGAAAAGAGTTAGGATTCATGAAGATGATAATATGCTATCTTTAGGAATGCGTCTTTGTGAAACAGGTGCTCATATGTTATTAGAAACAATGAAAAGTATTGAGGAAGGAAAGACTCTTCCTATTAAACAAAATCCTAAGGTGGCGACAAAGGCCCCAAAGATCACAAAAAATATGACCATGATTGATTGGTCATGGCCTAGTAATAAGATACATAACTGGGTGAGAGGTTTGTCTCCTAACCCAGGGATGTCCTCAACTCTTAATTCAAAAAAAATTAGAATTTTTAAAACTGCTATAGTAGCTAGGAAAGCTGGATTACCTGGTTCTATTGTTGAATTAACTAAAACCAATTTATCAATTAGTACTGGAGAGGGTGTTCTTTCTTTATTAGAGGTGCAAATCGAAGGTAAAAGAAGAATGCCAATAGATGAATTTCTAAAAGGAGCAAAATTAGGAATCGGAGATAAACTTGGTATATGAGAAAAGATGCAAGGTTCCTTACAGTAAAGATTCTAGACCATTTTAGTGTTAAACCAATAAAACTTGAGCTGGTCACAAATGAGATATTTTCCAAATTTAAACCTGATGCATTAATCAGGCCTCGTATTTACGTACTATCAAAGGAGATAATACGTTTTAATAGTAGGCTAATTTTAATGATAGAGTTTATATCAGGCAGACCCCAAAGTCGCATAGACCTATCAATTCTTTCAATCTTAAGAATAGCATTTTATGAAATAATTATGGATGATACGGTACCTGATTATGCTGCAGTAGATTCTGCTGTTACACTTACAAATCGACTCCTAAACCGTAGAGCAGCAGGGTTTACTAATGCAGTTTTAAGAAAACTAACACGCAGGATGAAAGAGGATAAAAACTGGTTTCAGATACTTTCAGGTGATACGAAATGGCATTCATTACCAAATTGGATGCAGGAAAGATGGAAGAAGCAGTTTGGAGATCTACAATTTTTGAAAATGGTAGAAAAGATTAATCAACAACCTTCAAGTTTTATTAGGGTTGAGATTCATAAAATACCTTTGAGTGAAGTAATTGCATTGCTAATAGATGAAGGTATCAAATCAGAAGAGTTCTCATCATCCTTTTTAAAAGTTTATGTTGGCTCAGGAAAAATTCTTAAAACTAATTTATTCAAAACAGGTAAGATTTCAATTCAAGACCCAGCATCCGCAGCTATTGTAGACTGCCTGAATGCAAAACCTGGTGATACGATATTGGATGTATGTGCAGCACCCGGAACCAAGACTCTTTACTTATCAAATATTGTTGGAGAAGAAGGTTCAATCCTGGCGTCAGACTTAAACTCTGAAAGAGTAGGTATGGGAAAAAAAGATTTAAATAGACATGGGCAGCATAATATAGAATGGTCTATAAAGGATGCGAGAAAAGATACTTATCCAATAGCTGATCGAATTTTGATCGATGCACCTTGCACTGGGACTGGCGTATTATCCAGAAGGCCCGATATCCGTTGGATATGTAAACCTCAGGACATCAAGATAGCCTCTAATAAGCAGGTTGAAATATTAAATAACTGTTCTAGGTTTCTTAAAGCTGGAGGTGCTATTGTTTATGCAACGTGCTCAGTTGAGCCTGAAGAGAACTGGAACGTAGTCGATCGGTTTCTTAAGTTAAATGGTGATTTTTCAATAGTCAGCGTGCCATCTGCCATCCCGTTTGATTGGATTGATGAACGAGGTGCGCTGAGAACCTTACCTCATATTCACGGAGTAGATGGTATGTTTGCGGTGAAGCTTAAATTAAAACAATGAAAATATTTGGTATTTACATAGCTATTTTTTCTGGATTATGTTTAGTCATAATCTTGGTTTTTGATACATTACTAATGCCTATTTATGTTCGTATGGATGCAGGGAGATATATGGTTAATGTAACCGATAAAAAATTAGAATATGCAGAGAAAATATTGATGTCGGAAGGATACCGGAGTCTCGTTTCAGATACCCTTTTCTCTGCTTCTTATGAAGCGGGTGTTGTCGTGGATCAATATCCTGCTCCAAATACTAGGGTTAAAGAAGGAAGGACAGTTCGTTTAAAAATTGCTCAACCAGAAAAAATGGTTTCAATACCCGATCTTATTGGAAGATCATTAAGAAGTGCTGAATTAGCGTTAAATCAGATAGGGTTGGAAATTGATACAGTCTATGAAGAATATAATTCTGATGTTCCCTCAGGTAATGTTACCTGGCAATATCCAAAAGGTGGGGATATGTTGAATAAAGGAATGGGTTTACATCTAACAATTAGCCTTGGTGTACCACCTAACTTCTATCAAGTTCCAAATCTTTTCGGATTAAGTAAGAAAAAGGCTGTCTTTGACCTAGAAAGAGCTGGCTTTAAACTGGGAAAAACATTTTATCGTCAAAATGAAGACTTGATTCCTTATACAGTTTTAGATCAATCTATACCAGCGGAGACTGTGCTTGAGAAACCAACAAATATTGATCTCACTATCAGTGTTTTGGATATGCAAGATATCTTTAACCAAATGATACAATAGTGAAAAGAGTTCTCAAAAATGAGATATCTCGTAAGGTAGTTCACATCTCTTCTGCCACCATCCCCTTAAGCTATCTTTATCTTGTGCATGATAAGGACATAATGGTAATGATTTTAGCGACTGCTAGTCTTTTTGCTTTTATCCTAGAGCTTTTGAGGAAACATAATAAAACCATAGAAAATTTGTTCAATCATTGGTTTGGGTCAATGCTTAGGGAAAATGAATCAAAAGGTGATTTAACTGGGGCCACTTGGCTACTTTCAGGTTGGACTATTACCACATATTCTTTTGAGATGATAGTAGCTGTACCAGCATTAATGTTTTTAGCTATCGGGGATTCATTTGCAGCTATTGTTGGCAAACTATACCCATTAGGTAAAATTGGTAAAAAAACAATATCAGGCTCCTTAGCAGGTTTGATTATTTCATTTGGTATAGTATTATTGATAAGTAGCACACTTCCACCAATTGTAATACTTTTTGGGGCATTTGGTGCAATGTTGATTGAATTATTACCCCTTAAAATAAATGATAATTTAACGATCCCTATTTTTTCAGGAACAATCATGGTTTTAGTTCAAAAATTAATATGACTTTTTTATCACCTTCCTTATTATGGTTCTTTGGTGCTGTGAGTATTCCAATTGCAATTCATTTATTAAGTAGACTTAGACAAAATAAAGTTGAATTCAGTTCTATACGTTTTATAAGGGAATTGGAAACAAGCTCCATTCGAAAAGTACAAATTCAAAAATTAATTATTTTATTATTAAGGATGCTCGCTATCATGTGTTTAGCAATGATGATGGCCCAGCCTGTTACCCGCGGATTCATGCCTGGTTGGTTGGCAGCAGAACAAGACTCTAAGCTAGTCATTGTATTAGATAATTCTGCGAGTATGTCAGTACAGGCTGGCGAGCGAACCTTTTTAGAACGTTCAAAAAATGTTGCTATGAGTCTAGTACCTTTATTTAAGGATGAAACTACCATATCAGTTGTACAGACCTGTCCGCCAAAAGTAGTGTTTAAAGGTAAATCTAATGACCCGCAGATCAGAAATTCAGTTAGGTCAATTAGGTCAACGGCTTCTCATGATCATATTTGGATAGAAATAAATAAAATTTTGGATGATGAAACTATTGACCAACCCATTAAAGAATGCGTGATCTTTAGTGATATGATGCATCCGCCAGACAGCTCATTTCTTTACGGACTTGATAATATTGGTGAATGGAAATTTTATTTTATAGAACCTTCACTTAATTTTGATAATTTGGGAATTGTGAATGCTTCCCCAGTCAGTCGCATTAAAACTATGAATCAGTTGGTAAAGTTAAATACCAGAGTCAAGAATTCAGGAACCCTAACTAAACCAAATATACCCTTAGAATTGGTTTTTAATGACCAAAGGGTTGGGCAAGTGGTCTCTGAGTTTGATTCAGGCAAAGAAAAGGAATTTCTTTTTCAAGCCTATCCAGCAGAGGTGGGCATTCTACAAGGAGAGATCGTACTGCCAAAAGACGATTATGAATTGGATAATTACTGGTACCTTTCTATGCCAATAATGGATCAGATACGTTGCAGTATAATAGGCTCGAATGCAAAAGATATTTCAATATTGGAAATGATGCTGAGGTCTATTGATCCTGAAAATAAATTTTTAATTCTTGAAAGCAGGATACAGCCAGATCTAAACCGTCTTTTTTTGGATGATCTAGATGTAATTGTAATTCATGATGCCAAGGGCATCACAGCAGATGGGATCAAAGATATTGATGGTTTTCTTAAAGAAGGTGGTGGAGTAATATGGTTTCAAGGTAAACATGATAAGGATCAGTTTGACGATCAACTTTTTACCACGATCGGTTTTCCAGAAATAGATGGTCTTATAAATGCTGGACAGGGCTTTTTTAGTAGCCAAATTTTATCAAAAAATTCTGATATCACTAATGACATCCAAGTCAGAAATATAGATAAGGAATTACCTGAAATATACAAATATATTCGAGCAAAACTGGGTTTACATCATAAAGTCCATTGGGTTCTCAATAATGACGATCCTCTATTGCTAGAATTCTCAAAAGGTAGTGGAACTATCTTTTATTTTTCAACTTTATTAGACCTCCGTTGGAATGATCTACCGGTTCGTGGGATGATGGTGCCACTATTATATAGGCTGTTGATCCTCACAGGTACAGATGAAGTGAATACCGCCCCTGTTTTAGTAGATGAAGAAAAATGGATATCTGTTGAAGAAAGTAAACTAAGAAATAAGTGGGAAGTTATTTCTCCTTCCGGACGAACGGAAATGATTGTCCCAGAATATGATCGTGAAGGTATAAATGTACCATCAACTAATGAATTAGGCATTTATCAAGTTTATTCAAATGGAGAAAAATTTACTTCATTTCCAACACGACTTCATTTTAATGAGTATATTGAAAAAAGGATAACCCAAAATGATATTGAAACTTTTTTAAACAAAGAGCAGACCCGTTGGCTAACAATGCAAGATAACTTTGTTGAAACTTTCTCTGAAACCAGGCAAGGTAAATCCCTCTGGAAGTTTTTTCTTATTGCCGCAATAATTTTTCTTTTAATAGAGACCATGATTGGCAGACCTGAACCTTTGAAGATGAAATCCAATAAAGAATGATAGAGAATAAAGAAATATCAAATGAGAAGGCACTTCTTGTAGGTGTTATAATTCCAGGTACAACAGATACTATCATTCACGAGCATCTCGATGAATTAGAGCTTCTGGCAGAAACAGCTGGGGCTGAAGTATTAGGACGGGTAACACAAAAAGTATCAAAAATCAATCCCGCCACTTTCATTGGTAAAGGTAAAGCAAAGCAGATAATAGACCAGGCAAAGGAAATGGATGTTAAACTTATTCTTTTTGATGATGAACTAACTCCCGCTCAGATAAAGAATTATCATCAAATGTCCGAAAAAATAAAAGTCCTCGATCGCAGTGGTCTGATTCTTGATATTTTTCAGAAACACGCACGATCTAAAGAGGCTACTACACAGGTAGATCTAGCCTATTTAGAGTATCTATTACCGCGTTTGACACGTCAATGGACCCATCTGGAACGCCAAATGGGTGGAATCGGTACCCGTGCAGGTATGGGGGAGACTCAGATAGAGGTAGATAGGCGCCTTATTCGCACAAGGATCACTCGGTTAAAAAAAGATCTGTCTAAGATTGAAAAAGAACGTTCAACGCAAAGCCTCAGGCGTCAGTCTGAGTTCCGTGTATCTTTGGTTGGATATACTAATGCTGGAAAGTCTACTTTATTTAAGGCATTGACTGGCTCAGATGTTTTCATTCAAGATCAGCTATTTGCTACTTTAGATACAACGGTTAGAAAATTGAATTTAGATACATCTCATACTATCTTACTTAGTGACACAGTAGGCTTTATACGAAAGCTACCTCATAATTTGGTAGCATCATTCAAAAGTACCTTAAAAGAAGTCCTAGAGGCAGATCTGATACTAATGGTCTTAGATATGTCTTCACCTCAAGTGTTAGATCATATGAATACAATTCAGGAGGTCCTTGAAGATATGGAAGCTGATAAGATTCCCACGGTCATGGTCCTAAATAAAGTTGATCTTATATCCGATGGAAATATGATTGAGAAAATACAAAGGTCTTTCCAAGAGCCTATTACAGTTTCTGCTAAACAGCATCTAAAACTATCGGCACTAAATGCAAAGATCATTGAACATATGGAAGCAAATTATCAAACTATTGATCTTGAATTTGCCTATGAAGATGGAAGAACCATTGCTCAAGCGCAGGAAGGCGTTGAGGTATTGGAGCGAGCTTATGAAGAAGACGGTGTGAAACTAAAGATACGGGGGAGTCGATCAAGGATTGATCAGATACTATCTACCGTGAATTGAAAGCACGGGCAGATTGTTTTTTTGGGATCATTCTTTGTTTAATGAATGACGGGAGCCTCTCAAATACAGCAAACTTCCTTGATTCACTTAAAAGTGAAAAGGCCCGTTTTTTGAACCTGAAGTACAGCACCCAATGTTTGAGTATAGATCCAAAAAAATTCATAACCTGCCCGATGAACTTTCAAAAATCATAAAAAAATTATTAACTATTTATGTCTGATAAAAACTATTTTGTAAGAATATTTAGCTGATCTTCAGAATCAGCAATTATAACAGCTACGGTTGCATCTCCCGTTACATTGACAGTTGTTCTTAACATATCTAGTATACGATCAACTCCTAGAATTAGAGCAATACCTGCGCTTGGTACTCCAACTGATTCTAATATTATTACTAACATAACAATTCCAGCTCCCGGAACAGCCGCAGTTCCAATTGAAGCCAATACAGTGGTGAGTACAATTGTGAGTTGGGCACTTAGATCAAGGGACATATTCAATGTTTGAGCAATAAATACAGCTGCCACTGCCTGATAAAGAGCAGTACCATCCATATTGATAGTAGCCCCCAAAGGTAAGACAAATGAGGACACTTCCTCACTGACACCAAGCTCCTCCTCACATCGTTCCATTGTTACTGGTAATGTTGCACCACTTGAACTGGTGGAGAATGCTAAAAGTTGTGCAGGCGCGATACCTTTATAGAAGGTCTCAAGAGGCATCTTTGTCATGAGTCTCATTATTCCTGTATAGGTAATTGCCGCATGTGCAATAAGGCCCATTATGACCGCAAACATGTAATAGCCCAGTGCGCCCAGCAGTTCCAGAATCTCTGAAGGGTTGTTTCCAGCTACTTTATTTATGGTCTGCGCTATAAGTGCAAATACACCAATGGGAGCCATCAGCATAATAATATCAACTAACTTAATTACTACATCGGTGAGACTTTCAAAGAATTGTTGTACCGGTTTCCCTTTTTCTTTGGGTATCTGTATCAGACCAATGCCTATAAAGATCGCCATGAAAACAACCTGTAGCATATTCCTGTTGCTAGAAGCTGAGTTCAAAAAGTTACTGGGAACCATATCAACAAGTGGTTGTAGAGGGCCTCTGTCCTTGACCTTCTGAACTGTATTTGCTTTTTTAGCGGCATCCTTTTGATAGGTCAGCTTTAGTTTTTCCTTCATGTTATCCGGAACTTTATCTCCAGGCTTTATCAGGTTAACAGAAATGAGCCCCAGTGTGACCGCTAACGCCGTGGTACCAATGTATATCCCTATGGTCTTGCCGCCAATACGGCTAAGTTTTTTTATATCGGATAAAGAGGCAACGCCAGTTATTAGAGATGAGAGCACCAGAGGCATTGCTATAAGTTTTAAAAGGTTAATAAAAATTGTACCAAAAGGGGCGATCCAATCTGATGTGAAACTACCCCAACCAGAATTGGTTGCAATGATACCGTAAATTAAACCTAGGGCAAGTCCAATTATGATCTGCCAATGTAGTGCTAGCTTTTTCATTAGTTGTCCTTTCCTTTTTTTATATCAGAGTATGTCTTATAGTAAGAATCTCCAGCGTCTTTTATATTATCGATCACTGTATTTTTATCTTTACTACCTGAAGACCTAAGTAGCCCAAGTATTACTGTATCAAAAAGATCCTGGATGTGTGCTAAGGTAGAGCCTAGTTGTTTAGAGAAGGTTTTACTCACTAATATAATTTAAAACTGTTTTTATATTAGTCGTTGGACGTTTACAGGTAAAATTCTCACAGACATAGAAAGTAGGTTTATCATCCATTAAAGAATGAGCATCTACCCAGGGAGCTATCCTTTCAATATCTTTTGGATCAGAGATATCTTTGAATAACACCACTTTATTTGGGGAATAAGTACCTCGTATCTTTCGGACGAGCTCGTTTACTTTTTCGTCATATCCATTTGCGGCTATAACCAATTCTTTTGGGTCTTTGAGGTCAAACATAAAACCTGTGAGCATATGGGCAAACCCTGTGGGGCTTTGTTTAGCCTGGTCAGTAAAAGCCATTAGTGTTTTATCTGCAAGGTCGGTCCACTTCTTATCGCCTGTCATTTTACTTAAACGAAAAAGATTCATAACTGCTACTGAGTTTCCTGAAGGGATAGCGCTGTCATAGCTGTCTTTTGCCCTGACCATCAGTTTTTCTGCATCTTTACTTCCAATAAAGAAGCCACCGTTCTCATCTGAAAAATCCTCATCCATTATCTCTGATAGTTCTATAGCTCTGGATAGATACTTTACGTTAAAAGTTCCCTCGTATAGATTTAACAGACCCCATACCATAAATGAATAATCATCTAAGTGGGGTGAAAGTCCTGCTTTTCCAAGGCGATACCTTTTCATAAGCCGGCCATTTTTATCTCGTAGTTTTTTGTGTATGAAATCAGCTGCTTTTTTAGCAGCATTGGTATATTCTACTTCATCTAAAATTTGACCGCCAAGAGCTAAAGCTGCGATCATAAGGCCATTCCAATCGGTTAAAACCTTATCATCTTTTAGCGGGTGAATCCTTTTTTCTCTTATCTCAAAAAGTTTTTCTCTAGACGTTTCTATTACCTCATTTAATTCCTCGGGAGACATCTCAAATTTTTTAGCTAAAACAGCTCTGTTTTCCTGGAAATATGGAATATTTTTGCCAGTGGTCTGACCGGTTGCCTCATCATGGAAATTTCCTGCGTCCAAGAATCCATAGACCTTAGCCATTATTTTTCCATTTTTTTCTCCTAAGACTTCTATTAATTCTTCTTCGTCCCAGACATAGAAAGTTCCTTCTTCACCTTCACTATCAGCGTCTTCAGCAGAGTAGAACCCACCATCTTTATCGGTCATATCCCTTAGGACATAGGTGAATATCTCTCTTGCGACATTTGCGTAGTCTTCATTACCGGTCAAATGATACGCCTCTAGATATGCCATGGAGAGCATGGCCTGGTCATAAAGCATTTTTTCAAAGTGAGGTAGTAACCAGCGTTTATCGGTTGAGTAGCGATGGAAGCCGAGACCAATTTGATCGAACATACCACCAAGTCTCATGTAATGGAGGGTGGTCTCTACCATCTTTAAAGCAGTTGGGTCATCGTAGATCTTGCTGTATCTAGTAAGCAGGATCAGATTATGAGGCGATGGGAATTTTGGGGCCCTTCCAAATCCACCATAGTCAGGGTCAAACCTACTAGCGTACTGACCAAATGCATCTCTTATCATGGTCTCATCCCATTCACCACCTGGTACGCTCGTATTGATACGGATCAAATAATCTTGGACCTTATCGATCGATTCACGTATCTCACCTTGTTTTGTTGACCATGCATTAGCGAGGCTTGGTATAAGTTGTAGCATCCCTGGTCTCTGGCCTCGACCATCCTTTGGGAAATAGGTGCCCGCAAAGAAAGGTTCTTTTTCCGGCGTCATCACAATGGTAAGTGGCCATCCGCCTCTTCCGGTCATGGCCTGACATACAGACATATAAAGGTGGTCCACCTCAGGCATTTCTTCACGGTCCACCTTAATATTCACAAAATTCTGGTTCATTAATTCGGCCACAGTTGTATCTTCAAAAGACTCATGCTCCATCACATGGCACCAATGGCAAGTGGAATACCCTATGGATAAAAATATGGGTTTATTTTCCTGTTTTGCTTTTTCAAATGCTTCTTCGCCCCATGGATACCAGTCTACAGGATTATAAGCATGTTGTAAAAGATAAGGACTTTGCGAATCAGCTAATCGATTCTGATGTTTGGATTCTTTATTCATTGATTTACTGCTACAGCTCCATATAAAAATAAAACATAAATGAATTAAAATTAGATTTTTCATAGGTCTTTAAAGTAGACAGGGGAAGTTAGAGTTTTTTTTATTAGAGATTTACACTAAAAAGATAATGATATTTATATTGTTTAATGACCTGAAAATGTTTTTCGATTTGTCTGCTTCGTAAATTCAGCCCTTCGGAAAGAAAATGAATGATATCTTTGAAAATAACATTAGTCTTAATAAAGAGACCCACGAGTATAAACTAGACACAGATCCAGATATCCTTTTTACAAGCGTTACGACCTATGTTGAAAAGTTCTTTGAGGGATTTGATGCTCAAAAGATTGCCACTAAACTAGTAAATAGCCATCCCAAATACTCCAGCCATACAGTTGAATCATTGATCGCAGAGTGGAATGCAACTGCTGACCATGGCACAAAGGTTCATAATGAAATAGAAGAATGGATAAAAGAGGGCACAGAGCCAAGTGAGATAAAAGCGATCAATGGTAAAAATTGGTTAGAGTCATATAAATTAAAATCCAACATTGATGTCTTCTCAGAGGTCATTATCTATAGTACTGAATTATCCATTGCGGGTACTGTAGACATCCTTGCAAAAAATAATGATACAGGTGAATATGAGCTTATTGACTGGAAGACCTCAAAAAAGATAGAAACGGTATCCTTCGGCAATAAGATGGGGACCCACGAGGCATCAAAGCATATAATGGACTGCAATTTTTACCATTATTCTGTCCAATTATCATTATACAGATACATACTTGAAGAATACTACAATATCAAGATCAACAACCAACTGATCGCTCATATTCGTAATGATGGGGTCAATGCGCTTGTTGCGCCCTACATGAAGAATGAGATTAGAGGAATGTTAAATAGTTAAAGGAAATATTTATGACATTTATTAATTCGTTAGAAGCATTATCAAATAAGATAACTCTGACCAAGTATGATCCTCCAGCACCAGAATTGTTGATTACGGATCAGGAGTGTATAAGGGTCGCTTTTCTTGATACTGAAACAACGGGTGTGGATAGAATAAATGATAAGATCATAGAACTTGCCATTAAAGTGGTCAACTTTGAAAGATCCTCAGGAAAGATCGTCACAGTCGATGAAATATATGAATCATTCAAT
The DNA here is from genome assembly GCA_902562835.1 of uncultured Fidelibacterota bacterium. GTDB lineage: Bacteria > Fidelibacterota > Marinisomatia > Marinisomatales > UBA1611 > CACEUX01. Next base: position 50,615 of record CACEUX010000002.1, on the reverse strand, counting down.
GACCCTGATGAAGATATCAGTAATGAGATCATGCTATTGACCGGTATTGATAATGAGATGGTAGAAGGACAAAAGATAGACTGGGAGAGGGTGGATATGATCTTAGATAATGCTGATCTGATCATTGCTCATAATGCCGGTTTTGATCGCGCATTCTTAGACCGCTACTCATCGGTCTCCCCTAGAAAGATATGGGCATGTTCGGTCAATGATATTAACTGGCTCGAAAAAGGATTTAGTAGTGCAAAGCAAGAGCTTTTATGTTATTGGCACGGATTTTATTTTGACGCCCATCGCGCTATGAATGATGTGGATGCAATGATACATCTATTGACCCATAAGTCATATGGGGATCATAGGCCCCTTTTAGAATTGATCGAAGCATCAAAGAAACCTTTGTACATTATCTTTGCTGAGAATTTCCAATATGATCCAGTGAAAAAAGATATTGTAAAAGGAAATAAATACCGTTGGAATTCAAAAGATAAAATATGGTATAAAAATGTTGGTTTAGATGAACTAGAGCGAGAAAAAGAGTGGTTGACCGTAGCCATCTATGATAGGGTGTTCAAGGGAAGGGTTGAGGAGATCAATCTCAGTGATAAATATAAATTATAGTTTTATCATCTATTTGTATCTGGAAATAGCCTTGCTATGATATACTTAACCTGTATTATTATCTATCTACTGGCCCTGGTCGCCGTTGGTATATATAAGGTCAGCTCAGTAAAAGATAGTGAAGACTTTATGGTAGCGGGCAGAACCCTTCCGTGGTTTATTCTGGTGGGAACCTTGCTAGCAACTTGGATGGGTAGTGGCTCTTTATTTAGCGGAGGAGGGCTGGGCTATCGCAATGGCCTTGCAGGCCTCTGGTCAAGTGGAGGGGCGTGGATCGGTATTGCGCTCATATATTTTATCAGTAAAAGGATCAGAAACTTTGGCAAGGTAACGGTACCAGATATCTTTGAGGCTAGGTATGGTCAAACTGCCGCCATTTTAGCAACTATAACAACAGTGATAGCCTATACAACCATAGTGTCCTATCAGTTCAGAGGAGGGGGTAAAGTGCTGTCAATGGTCTCAGATGGTATGGTCTCTATGGAGTCAGGTATAATCATCACGGCTGTCTTCGCCATATCTTACACTGTTATAGCTGGGATGTTCTCTGTGGTCTATACCGATGTGGTCAATGGTGTACTTATGACCATTGGAACAATAGGTGCACTTATTTTCTTATTTTTTAAAGTTGGAGGAATAGGGGAGATCATTGCAGTGGCTGAGTCAGCAGGTAAGTGGCAATGGTTTGGTAACTGGGCAGCAGAAAGAACAGGCGATATTTCAGGTCCTATTATAGCGATAAGCTTTTTTGTACCTACAATGTTATTACTTATGGGTGATGCGAATATGTACCAGCGTATCTTCAGTGCAAAAGATGGTGGCTCGGCAAAAAAGGCCGTCTTTTTCTGGATCATTGGAGTGGTTGTTCTGGAATCGGTCATATCCATGCTTGGCCTCACTGGTGCAGTTGCTGCCAGTAAGGGAATCATCCCTGATCTAGTGGCGGAGGCCCAAACAGGGCTCACAGATCCTAGTTCATTACTCGAGGCCAGACAATCAGCAAGCGAGTCTGTCATACCTGCCATAGCAAGATACTCAGGCCTGCCAATGGTACTAGGACTGTTATTAGCCTCTACCATGATGGCGATCATTGTATCGACTGCAGATTCATTCTTATTGATTCCAGCTACTAATCTGACCAGAGATGTTTACTCACGTCATATCAATCCAACAGCTACTGAAAAACAGATACTACTTATCAGCCGTGGTCTGGTATTGGTCCTAGGGCTAATTGCTTTTCTATTGGTGAGTCAGTTCAAAACGGTTTTAAATGCTGCATTCACAGCGTATAACATATATGGTACCTCAATTACACCTGCTTTACTAGCTGCTTTTCTATGGAAAAGAGCAACAAAGGAGGGAGCTGTCGCAAGTATTATTACTGGTGCTTCAGTTACAATCATCTGGACCTATTTCTTGCCCTCATGGCCTGGCTTCACCGATATGCATCCATTCTTACAAGAACTTACTTACCCAGCTGCTGGACTTTCCATTCTTGCCTTAGTAGGAGGAAGTTTATTCGCAAATGCACCAGATAAAGAGTCTCTGGTGCAGTTTTTTAATGATGAAGAGTAACAAGAGATCTATGTTGGGGTCTTATATATCTGCTCTGGGTCTATGATACGACGGTAATACTCAAAGGTTTTCCCCGTTCCCTGCCAATTCTCGATGCTGTCTATGATCCTTATTTGACCAATAAACCTTGAGGCTATTCCCTGCCTAACATGTCCCGTGACAAAAAGGATGTGTTCTTGTTTTTTTACCCAGTTCAAATAGACCCGTTTTAACATTTTAGCATAGCCATTTCCCTTGAAATGTTTTTGAACGACAAAGGCATACGTGTATATCGTGTTGTTTTTACCAAAGTTTATATCAAGACGTGCCCAAGGTTCCTTGTGCAATACCTCAATCGGTACTCCGATCATATAGCCAATGATATCTCCCTGATGTCTGGCAATGAATGGTAGGCAGCCATCTTTATTGAAGTACGTTTGGATCGTTTTTGGTGTGAGCTTAGCGACCGCTCCATACTCATCTACAAGTGACTCAGATATCTTGATAAAGGTATTATAGTCGTCAGATCCTACGTATTCAATGAACTCTATTTGAAAGGGTCCACTGGAGGCTATGACCTGGGTTCTTGATCCAGGTTCTTGCTGAAAAAGATCTTCTTCCATGGGTGAAGTTTAGGGATGTCTTTAATAAAATGATATCTGTGAAAATATAATGAATTGGAATTGTGGTCTGCTCTATGAACTTGGTAAATTATCGGTCTATGTCACCATTTAATTCTCGTCTTAAGGCGCTCACAGATGAGCGCAGGTCTTGGCTCTGTGTTGGACTGGATATGAACCCAGAAGCACTTGGCAGCAATAACCTGTCTAGTTTGAAAGATCATACGTTCAAGGTCATAGATGCGACGAGAGAACTTGCTGTCGCCTATAAACCAAATTTTGCATTCTTTGAGCGTTGGGGCGCGGTCGGATTTGCCTGGCTTGAGGAAACGGTCAGCTACATTGGTGACCAGTATATTAAGATAGCCGATGCGAAGAGGGGTGATATTGGCAACACCGCCAAGCAATACGCCGAGAGTATTTTCAACCACTTTGGATTCGACTCTGTTACTGTAAATCCTTACATGGGTTCTGACAGTATTGCTCCTTTTATTACAGATAAGACTAGAGGCGCTTTTGTATTATGTAGAACCTCTAATGCATCTGCAAAAGACCTGCAAGACCATCTTGTGAATGGAAAACCTCTCTACGAACATGTAGCCCAAATGATAAAAGATCTGAATACTCTGGATAATGTTGGTCTTGTAGTGGGTGCAACTGCACCTGATGAATTAAATCGTATACGAAGTATAATACCCGATGCCCCATTATTGATCCCTGGAGTGGGTGCACAAGGTGGAGACCTTACCCATTGCCTCAAGGTAGGTAATCAGAGTGGTGTTGGTCTGATCAACGTGTCTAGAGATATAAGCTTCAAAGGTGACATGAGTGAGGATGCGATCCATAGATCTGCATCAGATTATGTAGAACAAATGAGAAAGGTAATGAGCTAAATGAGTGAGCGAGAACAGATACTATCTATATTTAGATCTACAGAAGCTCTGTTGGAAGGACACTTTGTTTTAACTTCTGGAAGGCACAGTGCTTCTTATTTCCAGTGTGCCAAGGTCTTACAGCACCCTGAGTATCTCACCGCATTTTCTATTATGATCGCAGATGAGTTTGAAGATCAGGCTCCTGATGTTGTAATATCTCCAGCAATTGGCGGTGTGGTCTTAGGAACAGAGGTGGGGACTCAATTAGGCTGTCGGACCATTTTTGCAGAGAGAAAGGAAGGAAACATGGTCATTCGTAGGGGTTTTCATATAGAAAAGGGCGAAAAAGTTTTAGTTGTTGAAGATGTAATCACTACAGGTGGCTCTGTCAGAGAGGTTATGGACCTGGTCGAGGTAGCGGGTGGTAACATACTTGGTGTTGGCGTTTTAGTCGATCGCAGTAATGGATCAGTAACACTTCACAATAATCAATTTTCAATCGTAAAATTGGATGCAGTTAGTTACGGGGAAGATGAGGTCCCGGATGATCTCGCTGCAATTCCAATACAAAAACCTGGGAGTCGATATTTATCATGAAACATTTATTACCATCTTTAATCATTTTAGGCCTATTTAATATGGGCTGTGGAAAACCAAAAAAGGAACCTCCTGTGAATTCAACATTAGAACAATCAGATCAAGAAAAACAACAACCTAAGAAAGTTGAGGCAGATAAGCCTAAAAAGGATGTTGCTGTCATTACCACCGATTTTGGTGATATGGTAGTAGAATTTTTTGATGGAGTTGCACCAAAGCATGTTGAGAGCTTCAAGCTGCATGCTAAGAACGGATACTATGATGGCACACTTTTTCATCGTGTGATACCAGGGTTTATGATCCAAGGCGGCGACCCGAACACCAAGACTGATAATAAAGCTAGCTATGGTACAGGCGGTCATGCAGCAAGATTCTTTGGTATTGGCAATGAGAGTGAGCCCTCTTCGTGGAATGTGCCTGCCGAGTTCAATGATATCAGTCACAAGCGTGGAATCTTGTCAATGGCACGTTCTAATGATCCAAATAGTGGTGGAAGTCAGTTCTTTATTTGTGCAGCTGATGCACCACACCTGAATGGTCAGTACACGGTATTTGGTCAATTGATAAAGGGTGATCAAGTTATGGAACAGATAGTGAACCTTCCTCGTGATGCAAGGGATAACCCTACTCGCAGGGTTGAGATGACCGTTACGCTAGAAAAAATTGACGACTGAAAAACAAATTAGTTACTTCAAAATTATAGATCTGTATCAATTAGTAAGTTTTATACAATTAAAAATAATTTGCAAAAAAGAATCTTTGCCGACAAACAATAGTTGAGTTCAAATTATAATTCAATTACTTTTCGCCGCAATATAGTGCCCTTTACTAGATAGTGTGATTGAGATTACACTTTTTTTCGTTTTCTATAAGAGTGGCAGTTGTGCTGATTTAGTTTTGGAAAGACTTAGACCATACTATAAACTGATAAAAAAATTGAATAATACATTCTTAAAACTGTTGCTTCTGACAGGCCTTCTGTTCTCTCAGTCTACACAGAACCCTGTTACTATTACAGCATCTGTAGACTCGCCAGCTAGAGCAGGCGAGGTTGTTAATATCAAAATAAATGCCAATATGGAAGAGCAGTGGCATATATATTCTATTTATAAAGTGACTGAGGGGCCTTTGCCAACTGAGATTACTGTTAATAGTAGTGTTGTGGGGGCCATGGCACCAGTACAAGAGCCAAAACCAAAATATGTTTTTGATCCCGGTTTTGAGACCGATACCTATTATCATAAGGGTAATACAGAATTCATTTTTCCAGTCAGAATCAAAAGGAGTGCCCGGCCCGGTGAGTATTCAATGGCGGTGGATGTCTACTATATGGTTTGCAATGAGCGACTCTGTTATCCACCCATTACAAAATCAGATACGGTTAAGTTCACTATTGAGGCTGGTTCAGCTCGTAACGATAGGACCACGTTTGTAGTAGCTAGCACAGGATCTGGAGGTGGTACTTCTGGGGGTAGTAATACACTTTTAAATATTTTTCTTTTGGCTATTGGTGGTGCAATACTCAGTTGGGTCATGCCCTGTGTATATCCAATGATCCCGATCATTATTTCATTTTTTGGCAAAATGTCTGAGGATAAGAATATAGGTAGGACCACCATTGCTACCTTTTATGGTTTAGGAATAGCAGGTACTTTTGTTTTGATAGGTCTGTTGGTAGGTTTTCTTTCGTGGGGGGTGAATGATGCGGCCACTCAGTCAAAATACGCAAACATTGGTAATCTAATAGCCACAGACCCTTGGATCAATCTGGCGCTTGGGATTCTATTTATATTCTTCGCACTATGGATGTTTGGTGTCGTGAATGTAAATGTTGCAGGTAAACTTGTTAATACAACAGATCGTGCAGGTCAATCTGCAAACAGTGCATACCTCGGATCTTTCTTACTTGGAGTTACCTTCGCCATAACTAGTTTCAGTTGTACTGTACCCGTTGTGGGTTCCCTTCTGGTCGTTGCGGCTGCTGGTACTGCTGGAGGTATCTTAACAAGCCTTTACGGAATGGTTGTTTATGGGGTCGTATTCGCTGCTCCATTTGTCGCTCTATCTCTTTTTCCAACAGCTCTTGATAAACTTCCCAAGTCTGGTAATTGGATGGAGACTTTAAAGATCGGTTTTGGATTTATTGAAATCGCTGCAGCTATCAAATTCTTATGGGTTCCAGACCTAGAGTGGGAGATAGGCCTACTGCCTCGTGATATTGTTCTCTGGTCATTCATTATAATTGGAGTTTTACTCATTGGCTATCTAATGGGCCTTTACAAAGTGGGTTCAGCCGAAAATATAAGTCCTTTTAAAGTGGGTAAGGGAAGGGTCATAGCTATCATGTTAACTGGCCTATTTCTATATCCAGTGGGGATGTCCTTGGCATCACCACCAACCTATCACTATGCTAAGATGCCAAGGTTAATGGACGAGTTGATCGAGGCCCTGGTACCACCGCCACCAACTGAAGATGATATTGCCATAAAAGAAGGATGGTTTGTTGACCAGTATGATGAGGCATTGGCAAAAGCTAAAGCAGATAATAAACCATTGTTTATTGATTTTACTGGTGTTTATTGTGCAAACTGTCGTGTCATGGAACGAAGGGTCTTTCCAACGAAGCCAGTTAAAGAGCAATTAGATAAGATGGTACTTGCAAGACTATATGTAGATAAAAAAGATTCACTGAGTGAGGCCTTTGCAAGGCTTCAGTTTGAGCGTTATAAACAAGCAACGCAACCCTATTACGTAATTCTTGATCCTAAGGATGAGTCAACTCTTGCAGAAAAAGGTGGCTATGTTCCTAATGGCTTTGCAGAATTTTTGAGTGGTGGTGTTTCTGCATATAATGATAGGTACAATAAATGAATTTTTTAAAAAAAGATGTCCATTTTAAAATGACCTCAGTTATGTCTATAATTATATTAATTATGTCTTTAACGCTCTTTATTGGTTGCGATAATACGACCGCGCAGAGTAATAAGAAAAAATCCGGCTCAGTACAGTCAAAGACAAAAAATGATAATGCAATTAAGGCCCCAGATTTTACTCTTGCAGACCTTGAGGGTAATTGGGTTAGTCTCAACCAGTTAAAAGGTAAAGTTGTATTACTTAACTTTTGGGGTACTTGGTGTGGTCCCTGTCGTCGTGAGATACCAGACTTTATTAAACTCGCAAAAAAACATAAGAAAGATGGTCTTGAGATCGTGGGTGTAACACTAACATCAGGTTCTGCGAAAAAGATCCAAGGCTTTGCAGATAAATGGGGTATTAATTATACATTGCTCACTGATATAGAGGGGAATGAAACTCAAATGGTTACTGCATTATATGGAGAGGCCACAGGTCAAAGAATCTCCGGTATACCTACCACCTTTATTATTGATAGGGATGGCTTTATAAGACAGCGTTATGTCGGACCTAGATCTGAAGCCGTATTTTATAAGGATCTAAGACCTTATCTTTAAATATATTTTACTACTTGCGGTTGCTTAAAATACATCTAAGATCACTTTTTTGTTCTCTGTATCTTCTTTTTGTCCTTTTTGATTATGTAGCTGCCGATCCTTTAGATAGCTATTGGCAGCAAAAAGTGGACTATGAGATGGAGATAACCCTCCTTGACTCGGTTCGCCAGATTACGGGTAAGACCATGATCAAATATACGAATAACTCTCCAGACTCATTAGACCGTATCTATATGCATCTCTACCCAAACGCTTTTCAAAAGGGTTCGGTTAAATACAGAGAGTACATTGGTCATGCTGGAAGGATATCTAGGGCAAAGTATTTTAAGGATGGTCTAGAAGCTCACTTGAGTAAGATAGATATTCATGAATTTTCAGTTGCCCTTCCAAAGGAAGGGTCGTCTTGGATCCATAAAGATCTGATACTAGATGATTTCAAAATTGATGACACCATACTAGAAGCTAAACTTTTAAAAAAAGTTGCACCAGGTCAGACAATAAGAATTGATCTAGACTGGACACATCATGTAGGTGAAATGGTTGAGCGGGCAGGGTATTATGCAGGCCAGTACAATATGGCCCAGTGGTATCCTAAAATGGTAGTGTATGACCAAACAGGTTGGCATGCTGATGTTTTCCACGCTCAGGGGGAGTTCTACGGAGAGTTTGGCGACTTTAATGTAAAGTTTGATATTCCTAAATCCTTTATTATTGCGGCAAGTGGAGTAGTGACCAAAGGAGACCCAGGGTGGTTGGACGTTCAGGTTGATACGTCTCTTGATTACAGTGTTTGGCTTGATATTTTTAATACGACATTATCTGAGCCTGATGAAGATATAAGAAGAACAGTTACCTTTCTTGCAGAAAATGTACATGACTTTGCCTTTGTCGCATCTAAAGACTTCTTATATGAAGGTGGTGTAAGTGGTGATGGTGAAACAGATGTACATGTTCTTTATGATAAGGAACGTGGAGAGGAATGGACAAAAGTTGTTCTTGAACGTTCAATTAATGCTATCGATTGGTTAGAAAAGAAGTTTGGTAATTATACCTATCCTCAGATTACGACTACGGATAGAATAAAAAGTGGAGGTATGGAGTATCCAATGTTAGTAATGAATGGTCGTGATAGCGAGGGCCTGATCGTTCACGAATATGGTCATATTTATTTCTATGGTATTGTTGCTAATGATGAAGTGAATGAAGCATGGTTAGATGAGGGTTTCACCACGATGCAGACAACGCATTATATGATGACGCGCTACGGAGACCATGGCTTTGATACGGACTTATATGAGGGTTACGATAAACTACCAAAAAGGTTATGGCCTCTTGAGAATGACCTACACTCAGATCAGTGGCGAGCGATCAGATTTATGCGTAGTGGATATGATGAAAATATTAGCAGGCCTTCCTATTTATTCAACAATGGGTATGCCTATAGTAACAATGCGTATACCAAGCCATCGTTAATGCTTTTTGAATTAAAATATATTTTAGGAGACTCTCTTTACTATGCAGCGATGCAGCATTATTATGAAAAATGGAAATTAAAACATGTAAATGAGGTTCGATTCATAGATTCTGTCGAAGAGTTTGTAGGACAAGACCTAGACTGGTTTTTTGGACCTTGGTTGCATACGACGAGACATTTAGACTATGAGATCTCATCATTCAAAAAACTACAAAATAGTGATAATAGCTGGAATATTGAGTTGGGTATAAATAGTAAAGGTACACGTTTTATGCCAATGTTGGTTGAGACAAAATTTGAGGATGGTACAACTGATCGTAGGTGGTGGGATAATCATTTATGGCGTTTCCAGGATACCCTAAAATACTCAGTAAATAAAAAACCAGTATCTGTAACTCTAGATCCTGACGTGCAGACAGTTGATCTAGATCTTAGAAATAATTCCACAAGTATGAAAAGAAGGATCTTATTTGACTGGCCAGGGTTATGGTATCAGCCTCGAGATGAGATGGTTTACCTTTGGACTCCATACATTTACTATAATGCTGATGGATCAGATCTAGCCCCAGGAATTAATATTGATCGTAATTATGGCCCATATGAGAGTACGACTGTTCGTGCAAATTATGCACTAGAATCACAAAAGTTATTTTGGTATTTAAGTGGCTGGAGACAATCTGTCCACTTTTTTCCGAGATCCACATTCTATTTCTGGGGATTTGATAGACCTGGAGTAAAAGAATTTGGAAGTGAGGTTGAAAAAAAATGGAATAAGGTTTATGGTAGAACCCCTACTCATATATTTTCTGTTGGGTTCTATGTTCAGCCTGAATATGATGCAAAAAGGGCAGAGCCATTGGGGTATGATACAAGCGGAAAACTTGCTGTAGGGTACTTGGGCTGGGATACGGGAGTAGGGCCTTTATCGTTTAAATTAAATGGAGCAACAACAATTGGCCCATTCTCAAAGTGGAATTTTAACCGATTGACATCAACCTGGGCCCTCAAATGGAAGAAAGTATTGGGTATAGAAAGTAAGAAAAGGCCTGACCTAGATAGAAATATCACACTTCATTTCAAGCAAAGGTTCATCGCAGGTAAAATATGGGCAGATGAGTTAGGAGTTCCTGGTCAAGAGGGGTATAATATAGAAGGCAATAGTTCAAATGATATGTTGCGAAAAAATTATCTTGTTGACCAGTTCTACGGTTTAGAATCTCTATATGCTCATTATCATCTTCCAGGTGAAGGCAATATACGAGGCTTTGTTGGTAGGGGTGAGCGAGGTGCCGAGGCATTAGTAGGCAGTTCCACTGAAATAAGTATCCATAAGAACTTGGCAAGTCCAGACAGATCTGACATTAATTTTGAGTTTTCCACATTTTTTGATGGAGGAATCTTTTGGGATAGGGAAAAAGATGCAAGACAACGGCTTAATGACCATTTTTCTGATAGAGTCCTCGCAGACGCTGGTTTCGGATTGCGCATTAATACAAGTCTATTTGAAAAAGATATATTTTTTAGAATTGATATCCCATGTTTTATATACGATGGAAATGAATCAAAAATTAATTTTGATAATTGGGTCTTTAGTTTCCAACGAAGTCTTTAGAAATTTGATTGAATTACTCGAGAGAGTTCCTAAATTCGAGTAGGGAAAGGCTTATTTTACATTGAGCCAGTATAGAAATTTTTAATCAATTTATAACGGGAGATATGCCGTGAAAATGAGGCTAATACTTACAACATTCCTTTTTACTTTTAATCATTTCCTTTTTTCTCAAGATGAAGAGCTATGTCCACCAGCAAGTATAAATGTTTTTGGTGGTAATGAAGAAAATATAGTTTCCTGGGGTGAACCAGTAGGTAATATTGGTTGTGGTGATTATTCGGTTGATGAAATGCCATTTTTAGATCAGGGTAATAATTCAGGAATGGGTGATGATTGGCCTGTCTCGGGCTCACAAGGCGAAGATGTAGCCTATACTCTCAATGTAAGCGAGGCAACTACATATGATTTCACTTTATGCTCCAATGTGACTGATTATGATTCAAAACTTGAGATTTTTACCAGTGATCAGGACTGCATTACACCAGTATCGACTGGAAATTATAATGATGATGATTACACCAACTGTCCTGATTACGTTGCTCCATATCCTCCAAGTGGATTATGGGCTGTGACTCTTCAACCCGGTCAGTACTATGTTGTGGTTGATGGTTTTGGAGGTGCAACAGGTAATTATGAGATATCAATTAGTATTACTGGGAACAGGACAAATAATGATCATGCTAACAACTCGATCAGAACCGTGTGGCCTGATGAAGTAATTAAAATGGAAGACCTAGGATATGCTCAAGATGCTATAGACACTTATTCTTCAGAGGTTATGGATCCTTTTCGATATACTTTAAGTAGTCAATCAAGAGATATTCCGGAAGAGTGTGGTACTTTTACCTGCTACCGGGTTTACAATGCCGCTGATAATACAATTTTGACCTGCACGCCTGAACTTTCTTTTACCCATGGCGACCTCACAAATGGAACTGAATACTGTTATTATATAACAGCACTCTACGATGAAGGGGAGTCTGAACCAACGGAAACCGTATGTGGTGTTCCTAGCACTTTCGATCCTCTTCCACCAACTAATGTATATGCTGAGGTTTGGGATGAGGAAGTATCGGTTTATTGGACTGCTCCAGAGGTAAATAACCTTGGTGTACCCTATTATGAATCTTTCGATGCAGGTGGCCTTCTAGATCTTTGGTTGGTAGATGGAGGTGAAAACTGGTATTATGACGAGTTCACAGGTAATCCAGAGCCATCCTTTAGATTTAATTGGAGTCCAACTGCGACCAACTATGATCAAAGCTTATACTCTCCTGTTATACCATTAGGTGATATAACAGAGGCCACAGTTTCATTTGACCTGGAGTTTGATAATTGGTCAGAAACTGGCACTGAGTTTCTAGCAGCAGAGTACAAAACAGGGAATGATGTGAACTGGACCATTCTAGAAGAATTCTCAAATGGGGGAGCAGAGTTCACTTTTACAAATTATAGTTATGATATAACCGGTTTATCAGGCAATCTTTTTGTGAGATTCCATTGTTATGGTTCGACAACCTTTGACATAAATTGGTGGTTGGTTGACAATTTTTCTGTCACTTCAAATGGAAGAGATAGTAGGAATGAATATGATTTTATGGGATATAACGTCTATTTGGATGGAGCTCTTAATAATGATGAGATTTTTGATACAACTGGCTATACTTTTTACAATTTAGACAATGAACAGGAGTACACTTTTGGGGTAACTGCTGTATATGAAGGAGCTGAAGGTCAAGAAAATTATGAAAGTGACCCGGTAAATTTAGTCGCTCAGTCAGTGTATGTTTACGGTGATGTTACTGGAACGGTGACAGACCCAAATGATGCTCTGTTAGATGGTGTGGTGGTTACATCTGGAAGCACATCAGACACAACTGGTGCAGATGGTGTCTATACCCTCATGAACCTAGATGTTGGGTCGAATACCGTCCAAGTTAGAAAATCTGGATTTTATACAACTAATGCAGAAGTTGAGGTACTAGCTCAAGCAGACCCAACCATTCAAAACTTTGAAATGAGTCCAGATATGCCGAGCCCAGTGGGCTTGAATGCCTATCCATTAGATGAACAGGTATATTTACAGTGGCGTCAGCCTGGTGGTGTGGATTTTTATGATATAGCTTACTATGATGATTCTTTTGAGGCGCAGATAGGCTGTGGTGCACCTTGTCAATTTGGAGTACGCTTCACCCCTCCAAATTATCCTGCCCTTCTGACTGGACTTGTGCTCTCCTTGCAAGGTGGGGGAAATGCAGTAGCGGCTAATGTGGATGTCTACTTAGATCCAGATGCCTCAATTGTAGGGCCGGTAGGAGACCCAATAAATCTTGTTGCATCTGTAGATCTATCGGCGCCTGATGAACTAGTGCAATATCAGTTTGACGTTTCGGGCGCAGGGGTAGAAGTAAGTAGTGGTGATGTCTATGTTGTTGTCAATGAGAACGGTAGTGGTTTTTTAGGTATTTCCAACGACATCGAACCACAAACCCCAGAGTATTATGATCGAAATTGGGTTACAACAGGTGCGGAATGGGCAACAATAGAAGAAATTGTAGGTGGGGATCCCGGATTAACAGGTAATTTTGGAATTTTAGCAACATTTTTAGGTGCCCCAGGCAATCAATATGCAATGAATGCTACTGGTGGGAATATTGAGGTTGAAAATGCAACATCTGGAGTCATAACTAATTACAATGCTACAAGCCATGAAAGTGGAATGCAGTCCAATAATTCTGATATTGTTACTCAATTGAACACCCCATATGAACCGCAAAATCCATCACCAAGAGAATTAAATAGAGATGACCTCGTTGAGTATAGAGTGTATGAGGTTGATATCGATGGTAATGAAACGTATGTAGTCGCAACGACAGATACCTTTGCCACAGTTTCAGCAAGTCCTAATTATGTAGAATACTGTTATAATGTTTCTGCCTATTGGAGTACAGATGATTATGGTGAACTAGAATCACGACACTCTAATGTGGCATGTACGGTGCCATATGCACCTGGTGATGCTGATTTTGATAGTGATACTGACATTAATGACGTTTTAACTGTAGTTGACTTTATTTTGGAAGAAGATTACCCTACTGATGATGAATTCAGGAATGTAGATGTTAATATGGACGATGATATCAATATTGCTGATGTCATCATGATGATCGATATTATTTTTGGAGCTACAGGAAGAACCATGAGTTTTGATCCTAGTGAGGTCGCGTATATTGACCTAGTTTCAGATTGGGATAATTCAAGGTTGCTTCTTGATATCGAATATAATTCTCCTATAAGAGGGATTGAACTTGAATTAAACTACGATTCAGATATTTTGCAGATAGAGTCTCCAAGGTTATTCAATTTCCAAGAGAATGTGCTGATTTCATCAAGAGATAATGATTTAGGTACAATTAAGTTATTAGCTGCAGAGCTATATGGTGGTTTCATAGAAAATGAAAATAGATCATATTTAGCAATACCAGTGCAATTTAATGGTGATAATTATGAGACTGGTTCAATAAATCTTGATAATGTCAAACTATCTGGTGCTGATGGTAATTTAATCGATTTTATTTTACGTTCTAATGCACAAGAAATAAAAATGATTCCTGGTCAATTTTTACTTCAACAGAATTTTCCAAACCCATTTAATCCATCTACGGAAATTAGATTTGATCTTCCTGAAGGTGGTCATGTTGAGCTTAGTGTATTTAATATGGCAGGTCAGAAGGTGAGAACATTGAGTTCTGGAATTATGCAACCAGGTTACCATGCTATTATTTGGGACGGAACAAATAATTCTGGCTATAAGGTTGCAACAGGTATGTATTTTTATGCTATCAATACCGTTCAATTCAATGATACAAAAAAGATGCTTTTCTTGAAGTAGTATTTTTCTCTAAACTTAAAAGGCCCCGTGTAAAAATATCGGGGCTTTTTAGTTTTTGGGAACCTAATTCCCTAAAAGGCATTTTAAGTAATAAATATTTAGGATTATAAATGAAAAAAATAATTGTTTCAGCCTTATTTATATGTATTTCGACAGCACAAAATTCTGTTGTACGACAATTCAGCAAGGCCTTTGCTGATGTTGCTGAAAAAGCAAAACCAGCAGTGGTCACTATTATTACCGATAAACTAGTATCATTAAATCAGTTTGATGATTTTGGGTTCTTTTTTTATCAGCCTAACATTCCAAGACAAAGAGAGTTCAAAACAAATGCTTTAGGATCAGGGGTCATAGTTGATGCGAAGAAGGGATATATCCTCACAAACAACCATGTGGTAGATGAGATGGATGGTATCAGGGTAAAACTGATCGATAAAAGAGAGTTTGACGCTACCATAATTGGAACAGATCCTAAAACTGACCTAGCGGTATTGAAAATTGATGCTGACGGCCTAGAAGATATTGGCATTGGAGATTCCGAAAATATTAGAGTGGGTGAATGGGTTATGGCTGTTGGAAGCCCTTTTTCTGAGAATTTGAGTCATACTGTTACCACTGGTATTGTATCAGCAATTGGTCGAAGCAATATTTTGAATTCCGGTAGCTATGAAGATTTTATCCAGACAGATGCCGCAATTAATCCAGGTAATAGTGGAGGTGCGCTATTAAATATGGATGGTGATCTTATTGGTATAAATACTGCTATTGCTACGGGTGGTTATGAAAAAGGTAACCGTGGAGTTGGTTTTGCAATCCCTTCAAATATGGCACAACGCATTATGTCTGACCTGATTGATAAAGGTTATGTTACTAGATCTTGGCTAGGTGTTATTATTCAGGAACTAGATAACGAAACGGCTGAAGCATTGGATATCGACACACGAAATGGGGCACTGATTGCAGATGTTGTGAAAGACAGCCCTGCAGAAGATGCAGGTATGCAAGAAGGTGACGTTATTGTAGAGTTTAATGGTAAACCAATTGCGAACACCGCTAATCTAAAGAATGTGGTATCTCTTACTGCTCCAGAAAGCACAAATAGAGTCAAAGTAATTCGAAATGGATCGCAAAAGATAGTAAAAGTCACTCTACAAGAATTACCTGAAAATCCACAGCAGTTTGCTATGAGGCAAAGGAACGAGTCAAATGAGTTCGGATTAGAATTGAGGAAAATCACAAGGTCTTTAAGAGAAAAATATGAAATAAATGAAGAAGATGAGGCATTAGTTGTAATAGAAATAGATCCTAGTGGAGAGGCCTATGAAAAGGGTATCAGAGAAGGTGACCTTATTAAACGTATCGGTACAGAGAAAGTAACATCACTAAAAGAGTTCGATCGTTTGATAGAGAAAGCTAAAGGTAAAGGAACTGTCCTAATTCTTGTAAAAAAACCTGGTGGTTCATCAAGATACTATACCCTTAATTACCAATAAGATATGTTTATGTTCAAAAAGCGCCCCTTCAGGGGCGTTTTTTATTTATAAAACATCTGTGAGTATAATTTAAATATTGAAATAAATTCTTCGTCCAATTTTCTAGATAATAAGATTATTTTATGAGTATAAAAAAAGTAGATACCAGAGTTGATTTTATTTCAGCAGAACATGATATACTTGAATTCTGGGACAATAATTCCATTTTTGAGAAACGTCGTAGCTTAAATAAAGGTAAGGAGAAATGGAGTTTTATTGATGGCCCTATTACTGCAAATAACCCCATGGGAGTACACCATGCCTGGGGAAGATCGTTAAAAGATATTTATAATCGTTATAAGTCTATGCGTGGTTTTGAATTAAGATATCAAAATGGGTTTGATTGTCAGGGGCTATGGGTAGAGATCGAGGTTGAAAAAGAACTTGGCTTTAAATCAAAGCGTGATGTTGAAGAGTATGGTATAGAAAAATTTGTTAATCTTTGTAAACACCGTGTTGAAAAATATTCTAAAATTCAGACAGAGCAGTCGATTCGTCTGGGGTATTGGATGGATTGGGATAATTCCTACTATACAATGTCTGATGAGAATAATTATACAATATGGTCATTTTTGAAAAAACTATGGTCTGAAGGAAAAATATATAGGGGTTCAGATGTCGTGCCCTGGAGCGGACGTTCAGGGACATCATACTCCCAAATGGAAATTATTGAGGGGCGTAAACTTGTCGCCCACACATCCGTATTTGTCAGATTTCCTATAAGAGAAAGAGACAAAGAATATCTTCTGATATGGACAACAACTCCATGGACACTTTCCTCAAATGTTGTCGTTGGAGTTAATGTTGATCTAGATTATGTAAAGATAAAAACACCTGATGATTCGATTTATTATTTTGCTAAAGAGAATCTAGAATTCCAGCGCCTTGATAAACAATACAAAGAAAAGAAACAGTGGGTAGATGGTGTTCCAAAATTAAAGACCCTTTCTCAGATCTTTAAAGAAAGAGGAGGCTATGAAGAAATTGGAACAATAAAAGGGAGTGAAATGGTAGGATGGGAGTATGATGGACCATTTGATGACTTTGAAGCGCAAAACGAATATGGTGGTTACCCTATAGCTAATGACGAGCTTAAAGAAAATGGTATCAGCTCAGCTGGTCACCATAGAGTAATAGATCCTGGTAAAGATAGTATTGGTAATGATATTGTCGTAGCAGGCGAAGGAACAGGTATTGTACATATGGCTCCTGGTTGTGGTGATATCGACCATATTATAGGTAAGAAGATTGGATTGGTTAATATTGCCCCTTTAGATGATGAATCAAAGTTTATCGAGAAGTTTGGTTGGCTGACAGGTAAGACAGCCACTGATAGAGAGACAACAGAAGCAATCATTCAAGACCTCAAAAATAGAGCGCTACTTATTTATGCTGAGGAATATCCTCACGTATATCCACATTGTTGGCGTTCTGGAGATGAACTAGTATTTAGGCTGGTTGATGAATGGTATATTAATATGGATTGGCGAAATAAGATAAAAGCAATTGTGGATGATATTGATTGGATTCCAGACTGGGGAAGAGAACGTGAGCATGAATGGTTAGATAATATGGGTGATTGGATGATCTCCAAAAAGAGATTTTGGGGACTGGCACTTCCTGTTTGGACTTTTGAGGATGGATCTTTTTTCGTCGTAGGTTCAAAAGAAGAACTTAAAGAATTAGCTGTCGAGGGTTGGGATGATTTTGAAGGGAATTCCCCTCATCGACCATGGGTTGATAAAGTAAAGATCAAGCACCCTGAGACTGGTTTAATTGGAACTAGAATAAAAGATGTTGGCAACCCATGGCTTGATGCTGGTATTGTACCTTTTTCAACACTGAAATATAATTCAGACAGAGATTATTGGTCTCAGTGGTTCCCCGGTGATTTTGTGACGGAATGTTTTCCTGGGCAATTTAGAAATTGGTTCTACTCATTACTAGCAATGTCAGCAGAACTTGAAGGTAAAGCGCCATTTAAAAAATTACTTGGGCATGCTCTAGTTAAGGATGAAACGGGTCGAGATATGCATAAGAGTTGGGGTAATGCGATCTGGTTTGATGATGCAGCTGAAAAAATGGGTGTTGATGTAATGCGTTGGATGTATGCATTGCAAAATGTTGAACAAAATCTTTTATTTGGATATGGCCCCGCTGATGACATCAGGAAAAAACTTATCACTTTTTGGAATGTCTACTCATTTTATGCTACCTATGCTGCAGTGGATGGCTTTGATCCTATAAAACACCCAATATCCAAAGACCACCTCACAGTCTTAGATAGATGGATAATCGCAAAAACTCATTTACTTTTAAAAACAGGTAAAAATGCGATGGATGATTTCAGGGTAGACAAGTTTATGAGATCTTTTGAGATATTTCTTGAGGATCTGTCAAACTGGTATATTCGCCGCAATAGAAGAAGGTTCTGGAAATCTGAAGATGATCAAGATAAGAATTCTGCATATGCTTGTTTGTATCATGTCCTTACAAATCTTGTAAGGTCTATTGCGCCGGTAATACCATTTTTATCTGAAACAATATATCAAAATCTGGTAATTAATTCAGAAACTGATGCAGCTGAAAGTGTTCATTTATGCGATTACCCGAATGCAGATGAATCTTGGATTGATATGGATCTTATTATGAACGTTAATGCCCTAAAAAAATGTGTCGAGCTAGGTCGCTCTGCACGTAGCCAATCTAATGTTAAGGTTCGCCAGCCATTAAGCAAGGTTTCTTATGCGTTAGAGGATGATAGAATAGCTGAGTTTTTTAAAGATAATCAAGATATAATCTTAGATGAGTTAAATGTTAAAATGATGGAAAGGATCACAGAAGCCGATCAACTTATTTCTTATAATATCAAACCTAATTTAAGAACGCTTGGACAAAGATATGGAAAAGGATTAGCAGAGATCAAAGCATTACTTAACTCCAATAATGCTAGCGATATGGTTATTGAGTTACAAGAGGAGGGACATATTCAATTTGAAGACGGTAAATATTTATTAGAAAGGAAAGACGTATTTATTGAAACGCTAGCCACTGAAGGTTTTGTGGCAGAAAGTGGTGGGGGAATTACAGTAGGCATATCAATTAAGCTCAATGAAGATCTTATCTTGGAAGGTTTAGTAAGAGATGTTGTGCGCTCGGTCCAATCAATGCGAAAAAATGCTGGCTTTGCTGTTGAGGACAGGATTGAGGTTTCATGGGATTTTGATGGGCAAATTGCAGTGGCTTTAGGTAAATTTGAGAAATATTTTATGTCAGAAACATTAACAAATAATATTAAAAAAAGCATTCACAGTTTTGACTATGAAGAAGTTGTTGAAATCAATGAAAAGCGTTATAAAATTAAACTAAAAAGAGATAATTAGGAGATTTCTATGGCTCAAAAAAAATATTCCAAAAAAAAGTTGGCATTTTTTAAGAAACATATAGAAGCTAAGTTGAAAAATTTAACAGATGATTTGGATGATAGTAGAGGGAATCTAGAATCTAATATTGGCGGTTCCGCCGGCCTTGCACAGGAATCGGTTTATAGTGTACATATGGCTGATGCTGGCACAGACTCCTATGAAAGAGAAAAGGGATACCATTTAATTAATAGAAAAACTGATTATATTAAGGCTCTGACCAAAGCACTTGAGAGAATCGAGGATGGCACTTTTGGAATTTGTACTATTACTGGAGAACTGATACCAGAAGAAAGAATGCTGGAGGTACCTAACGCAACAAAAAGTGTAGACGCTAAAGAAAACGAAAAACTTAACCTCTAAAATTTTGTGTTTCTTTTAGGTCTCATTGTTGCAATTATTACACTTGATCAATGGTCAAAATGGGCAATAAAAACCTCATTCAATCTATATCAATCCGAGCCTGTAATTCAGGACCTATTGCATTTTACTTATGTAACAAATGATGGTATGGCATTTGGGTTGTCTTTTCCAGGTGGCAAGCATATGCTACTGGTAATGACCATACTCCTTACAGGATTTATTATTGGCTTTCTATGGAAAGAAAGAGAAGGACATCCTCTAGTAAAGTATGGGCTAGCGCTTATTTTGAGTGGTGCTATAGGTAACTTAATAGATCGATTCCTATATGGAAAAGTCGTTGACTTTTTAGATCTTATGATAGGTGATTTTCATTGGTATATTTTTAATGTAGCTGATTCTTCTGTCACCATTGGAATGGTTCTTTTTATTGTGCATTCCATTATTTTTGAGAGCTCGCATTTAAAAAATGAATCAAAGGTTTGACCACTTTATCCATTGAACAAGTGCATGATGTTGGTAAACGTCTGGATCATTACCTTGTATCTAATCTGAATGACCATTCACGTTCAAAAATTCAATCTTGGATCAGATCGGGTTGTATACTAGTCAATAATCAAAATGTTAAAACTGGATATTCATTAGAATTAAATGACCAGATCCAGATAAGCCCCCCTAAATTCGATGAATCTTTAAAAAATATAAAACCTGAAGAAATAAAGCTTGATATTTTATATGAAGATAACGATTTAGTAGTAATTAATAAGCCAGCTGGGATGGTGGTGCATCCTGGAACCGGAGTATCGAAGGGCACTCTTGTTAATGGATTACTTCATTATTTTAAAGATCTATCCAATATAAATGGCGAAATGCGTCCTGGTGTTGTACATCGTTTAGATAAAGACACATCAGGCGTTATTCTAGTTGCAAAAACAAATAGTGCTCATGCTGATGTGGCTGACCAGTTTAGAAAAAGAGAAGTTGCCAAAAAGTACACCGCTCTAACCTGGGGAAGGTGGGACATTTCTAATGGAGAAATAAATAATTCCATATCGAGGGATAGAAAAGATCCAACAAAATACACAATATCAAAAAAAGGTAAAAGGTCAGTGACCTATTATAAAGTCGAGAGAGAATTTCGTCATTGTTCTTTAGTATCTTTCACTCCCAAAACAGGTCGAACGCATCAGCTACGTGTCCATGCCTCACATAATGATCATCCTATTTTTGGTGATGAAAAATATGGAGGGGGGATTACTAAGACTAAAGGTTTCCTGCCTGAATTCACACAGTTTTATAAAAAAAAAATGACTCAATTCAATCGTCATGCACTGCATGCTGCCTCATTAAAATTAATTCATCCTAAAAGTCGTGAGAAAATTATTTTCAGAGCACCATTACCACAAGAATATTTAAATTTAATTACATCATTTGAGTCATTCTATGAAAGATAACGGTCAGACATATATTAACCTATATCTAGAAAAACTGGAAAAAGAGAAAGGTTATTCCATGCATACGATTGATGCATATAAAAGAGATTTAGAAAAATTTAAATTATTTTTAATTGATTATAATGGTCAACATTTTCAAGATTTTAAGTTTGTGGATAAATGGGCATTAAGGAACTTTCTTGGTAAGGAAGGTGAAGATGGAATGAGTAGTAAAACAAGAAGAAGAAGGCTTTCAACTATACGAGGTTTCTTTGACTATCTAGTAATGTCAAAAAAATTAAATGATAATCCTGCTGCTTACATATTAGCTCCAAAAATTGAAAAAAAGATTCCTGCTATAATCCAACAGGGTAAGAGATCAGATCCTAAAAATAGACAAGGGAAATATATAGATAATATTGACCTTCTAATGCGGCAACCAGAAGATGATAAACAAAGTAAAAAAGAACGTAAAGATTCTCGCCTAAGAATGCTTAGGAATACAGCTATTCTAGAATTATTCTACGCAACAGGCATCAGACTCAGCGAATTGGTTGGTTTAAATATTGGCGCAATTAATGAAAAAGAACTATTAGTAAAAGTTATTGGTAAAGGGAAAAAAGAAAGAATAATTCCATTTGGTATCAAGGCTAAAGAAACAATTCACGCATATTTAAAAGAAAGAAATCTAACTTGGGACTCACCATATCATACGCCCCTATTTTGCAGTTGGTCAGAAAAAAGAATTGCAAATAGAACTGTTCAGGCAATTTTAAAAGATTATTTATCTGTGGTGCTAAATGATGGCAAAGGACAAAAAAAGAAAAATAATAATAGAAGAGATGGAACGAATCCCCACACATTAAGACATACATTTGCAACACACTTGCTTGAAAGAAATGTAGATATTAGGTTAATACAAGAGTTATTAGGGCATAGCAGTATCTCGTCAACGCAGATATATACTAAGGTAAGTACAAAGGAAATGAAGAAGATTTATAATGAGGCACATCCACATGCCTAGTCAATATAGGAAAGTAAAATGAATATAAATGGAAATGACTTGGGCCTAGATAAGCTTGGACTATCTGATTTAAAGAACGTTCATCGAAATCTAACTGTATCAAAACTCGTTGATGATATAGTAAATAATAATGAAGGCTTGATTGGCTTACGTGGGGCTGCCATGGTTGATACTGGTATCTATACAGGTCGTTCTCCTCAAGATAGATACATTGTAGATGAAGATTCTTCAAATGAAAAATTATGGTGGGGACCAGTTAATAAAAAGATATCTGAAGATATTTTTAATACACTTTATGGTAAAATTACCGATTATTATAATTCAACTGATCATACTAAGACCTATGTGTTTGATGGATTTGCAGGCGCTGATTCTAATTATTCTTTGAATGTACGAATAATTGCGAAAAAAGCCTGGCAAGCTCATTTTGTAAATAACATGTTCATTCGCCCTAAAAATGGAGAGTTAGATAGTTTTGAGCCTGGATTTACAATTATTAATGCATCGGATGTTTCAAATGAACATTTTGATAAATTTGGTATGAATTCAGAAACGTTTATTATTTTCCATTTGAAAAAACGGATTGCAATTATCGGTGGGACTGAATATGGTGGAGAAATGAAAAAGGGTATCTTCTCTGTCCTACACTACCTTCTACCACAAAAAGGCGTACTTTCAATGCATTGCTCAGCCAATGTACAAGAAGATCAAAAAAATCCTGCCATTTTCTTTGGTCTATCAGGAACTGGTAAAACGACATTGAGCACTGATCCAATTAGGCCTCTTATTGGTGATGATGAACATGGTTGGTCTGATGATGGTATATTTAATTTTGAAGGTGGATGCTATGCCAAGGTGATTAATCTAAACCCAGAAGAAGAGCCTGATATTTTCAACGCCATTAGAGAAGGTGCATTGCTAGAGAACGTTGTTTAT
Organism: uncultured Fidelibacterota bacterium; assembly: GCA_902562835.1. Lineage (GTDB taxonomy): Bacteria > Fidelibacterota > Marinisomatia > Marinisomatales > UBA1611 > CACEUX01. The sequence goes on along the minus strand of CACEUX010000002.1, from coordinate 27,196 downwards.
AATGAAAATACATTAGAGATTGACTTTACAGATGGATCTAAAACTGAGAATACTCGTGTATCTTATCCGTTAGACCATATCGATAATTCTATTGCAGGTAAAGGAATGCCTAGCATGGCATCTCATCCAGAAAAAATAATTTTTCTTACTTGTGATGCATATGGCGTTTTACCTCCTGTAGCTAAATTGAACTCGGAACAGGCTATGTATCATTTTATAAGTGGATATACAGCTAAGGTTGCAGGGACAGAAAGAGGTATTACTGAACCGACAGCTACATTTTCTCCTTGTTTTGGGGGACCATTTTTAACTCTACATCCTCTGCGTTATGCTGAGTTATTGAAAGAGAAAATGGAGAAGTTTAATGTACCGGTATACCTGGTTAACACAGGGTGGGTGGGGGCGAGTGCACAATCTGGTGCTAAGAGATTTAGTCTCCCTAAAACACGCGATATTTTAAACTCTATCCTTAATGGAGATATTGAAAAAGTTAATTATGATAAAGATCTTTACTTTGGTTTTGATATTCCGAAAACTTTGTCAGATATAGAGCCTGATTTGCTTGATCCATTAAAAGCTTGGGATGACTTAGATAAATATCATAAGACTGCAAAAGAACTAGTAAAAAAATTCCAGCATAATTATCAACAATACGACCTCGGTGAGGACCAATTACGTGAGGCAGGTCCAAAATTACCAAATTAGAATATATTTGAATTTTATGTAATTAAAGACGTATTTTTGGTTGGTCGTGCTTTGCACCATATTGCCGCGACTTTAAATAAAAGCGCTAAAAAGGTAATCAATATTAGTAGCCGGACTTAGCGCCGGCTTTTTTTATGGAAAAAATAAAAGATATATTAAAAGAAAGAGTACTTGTACTTGATGGCCCAATGGGTACAATGGTCCAAGGATATGGGTTGAATGAAACTGATTTTCGAGGATCTCAGTTTGAAGATCATTCTATGGACTTAATGGGTAATAATGATATTCTTTCAATAACTAGACCAGATATTATCATAGAGATACATGAATCCTACTTAGAAGCTGGAGCTGATTTGATTGAGACAAATACCTTCAATGCGAATTCAATATCTCAAGCGGATTATGGGATGGAACACATGGTTTATGATCTGAACCTGCATTCTGCAAAAATCGCAAAAACTATAAGTAATCGTTTTACAGATTCTCAGCCAAGTAAACCAAGATTTGTTTGTGGAGCTATTGGCCCAACAAACCAAACTGCTTCTATGAGCCCTGATGTTTCAGATCCAGGGCATAGAAATGTTGATTTTGATCGATTGGTAGATGCTTATAAAGAACAGGCCAAAGGTTTGATTGATGGTGGAGTCGATATCTTAATGATTGAGACTGTTTTTGATACATTGAATTGTAAAGCCGCATTATTTGCCATTCAGACATTATTCATAGAAATTGATCGAGAAATTCCAGTAATCGTTTCAGGAACCATAACAGATGCTAGCGGAAGATTACTATCTGGTCAAACAATCGATGCTTTTTGGCATTCAATATTTCACATTGAGCTACTTGCTGTTGGGCTTAATTGTGCACTAGGAGCAGAAGAAATGAGGCCATACTTAGCCTCACTTTCAAAGATAGCTGATACAAATATAATTGCCTATCCAAATGCGGGTCTTCCTAACGAGTTTGGTGGTTATGATGAATCAGCTGAACAGATGGCAGCCCAACTCTCTGAATTTACTGATTCTGGTTTAGTGAACATAATTGGAGGGTGCTGCGGAGCAACCCCCGAACATATTATGGCATTCGCAAATAATGTTGAAGGTAAAAAACCACGTCCTATTGCACGCGTTGAATCATTCACAAAATTAAGTGGGCTCGAGCCACTAGTAATACGCCCAGAATCTAATTTTATCAATGTTGGAGAAAGAACAAATGTTACTGGATCCTTGCGGTTCAAGAGACTCATTAAGGAAGAAAAGTTTGATGAAGCATTATCAGTAGCAAGAGATCAGGTAGAAAATGGTGCGCAAATTATTGACATAAACTTGGACGAAGGATTAATAGATAGTGAAAATGCTATGATCCGTTACCTTAGACTTATTTCCTCTGAACCAGATATTTGTAAGGTCCCTATAATGATTGATTCCAGTAAATGGAGTGTCATTGAATCAGGTCTTAAAAATATACAAGGGAAAGGGATTGTGAATTCTATCTCCTTAAAGGAAGGTGAGGATGAATTTATTAGACAAGCTCGACTTGTAAAACAATATGGTGCTGCGGTGATTGTCATGGCTTTTGATGAAAATGGGCAAGCAGATACTTTTGAAAGAAAAGTTGAAATATGCCAACGCGCCTTTCAGATTCTTACTGAAATAGTTTTGATGAGGGAAGAAGATATTATATTTGATCCAAATATATTTGCAGTCGCAACTGGCATTGAAGAGCATAACCAATATGGTAAAGCATACATCGATGCAGCCAAAAGAATAAGACAATTAATGCCAAAAGTGCACGTAAGTGGAGGCGTTAGTAATCTCTCTTTCTCATTTCGTGGTAACGATATTGTTAGAGAAGCTATGCATTCATGCTTTTTATATCATGCGACTTCTAACGGCATGGACATGGGCATTGTTAATCCAGGTCAATTAACAGTCTACGATGATATAGATATTGAATTGAGAGATGCAATTGAAGATGTTCTATTTGATCGAAGTGAAACTGCAACTGATGATTTAGTAGCGCTTGCAGAAAGATATCATGGCACAAAAAAAGAGAAAAAGAGTAATGATGAATGGAGAAGCCTGCCAATAAAAGAAAGATTATCTTTTTCTTTAGTAGAAGGACTTGACGAGTTTATTGAAGAAGATACTGAAGTTGCAAGATCGGAGCTTGATAGCCCCATAGAAGTTATTGAAGGGCCTCTTATGGATGGAATGAACCGAGTAGGAGATCTATTTGGAGAGGGCAAGATGTTTCTCCCCCAGGTAGTGAAATCAGCAAGAGTTATGAAAAAAGCAGTGGCTTATCTAATTCCTTTTATTGAGCAAGAAAAGCAAGTTAAAGGTGTTGAGAGTATGTCAAATGGAACTATACTCTTGGCCACGGTGAAGGGAGATGTTCACGATATAGGTAAAAATATTGTAGGTGTGGTCTTGGGATGCAATGGATACTCAATTGTTGACATGGGAGTCATGGTACCAGCAGATAAAATTCTATCAAAGGCAAAAGAAGTGAACGCTGATATAATTGGTTTATCCGGATTAATTACTCCAAGTTTAGAAGAAATGGTGCATGTAGCTTCAGAAATGAAACGCCTTGAATTTGATGTGCCGCTTCTGATTGGAGGTGCTACGACCAGTGTAAAACATACTGCAGTTAAAATTGAAGAAAAATATCCACAAGGTGTTTTCCATGTTCAAGATGCTAGTCGCTGTGTTGGATTTGTGGCTAAACTTTTAAAACCAAACGATAAGATTGAATTGATACAGGATACCAATAAAAAGTATATGTCAATTAAAGAGACCTTTTATGAAAATCAAAAAAACATAAAACTATTATCTATTGAGGATGCAAGGACTAGAAAACCATTACTCGAATATGATCCTGTTACTCCTAAACAATTAGGTAACTTTAAGATAGAAAAAATCTCCTTATCTACCTTGTCTGATTTTATTGACTGGTCACCATTATTTCATGCTTGGGAGTTATCAGGTGTTTACCCAAGGATATTTGAACATCCAACTAAAGGTATTGAAGCACAAAAAGTCTTTGATGATGCACAATTTCTGTTGAGGTCGATTATCGAAGATGAGAGACTTGAGGCTAAGGCAGTCTACGGTTTCTTCAAAGCTAAATCGAATGATGAAAAGGTTGAACTGACCGATGAAGAAATCTCCTTTTCTTTTCCTAGGCAATTAATGGATAAAGGAAGTCACCCAAACTTTAGTCTAGCAGATTATGTATCGCCATCTGGAGATGACCACATTGGATTATTTGCTGTGACAGCTGGACATGGAATTGAAGATATTATTGAAGAATATCAATCAAAAAATGATGATTATAATGAAATTATGGCAAAAGTTTTGGCCGATCGATTAGCTGAGGCCGCCGCTGAATGGTTGCATAAAATAATAAGAGTAGAACATTGGGGTTATTCAAAAAATGAAGAATTAGATTTGAGTGCTATGCTCAATGAAAAGTATTGTGGAATTAGACCAGCACCGGGTTATCCTGCATGCCCAGATCACAAGGAGAAAGATAAAATTTGGGAATTGCTAAAGGTTGAGCAACAGATTGGCATTAGTCTAACAGAATCTAGAGCAATGTTTCCAGCCGCATCTGTATGTGGTTGGTACTTCTCCCATCCAAAAGCACGATATTTTAGTGTACTAAAAAATGAAATACTATAATGAGAATAAGAGATAAAATTAAAAAACCACAAAGGCCTGTAGTCGCATATGAGATTCTTCCTCCAAGAAAAGAGGATGGGACACTAAATTCTTACGCTGAAACTATAAGTTCTCTTCTGTCCCAGACCCATATAGATGCTATAAATATTCCTGAGGTCCACGATGAGGTAGGAAGGGGTGATCGTCCAGTTGCAAACCAAAAGCGAGGAGAACCAAGGGAATTTGGGATGCTACTGCAAGACATAGTTGGAATTGAAGCCATTATAAACCGGGTTGTAGTGCATGAGCCATATGATAAACAAATGCAGTGGTTTAAAGAGACTAATACGAAATTTGAAATTGAGAATATGATTATAGTAGGTGGTGAATCAAGCAATATCAATTATCCTGGTCCCTCAGTAAATGAAATACTTGACGCAGTAACGAATAAGCACAATCAAAATGGCGGAAATATCTTTTGCGGTGGCATTGCGATTCCAAGTAGAAAACAAGAGTCAAAAAACTTGATAAATAAGAGTAATAATGGTTCTGAATTCTTCACAACACAGGTTCTTTATGACTCTGAAAATATTATTAAAATGATCAATAATTATCAAACCCGGTGTAATGAGCTTAATACGTTCCCCAGAAGAATATTACTGAGTTTTGCTCCTGTCTCTTCTCAGAAGAATGTAGAATTTCTAAAATGGCTAGGCGTTGAGATACCCACTAATACCGAACACTATCTTCAGGCAAGACCTGGTTCAATGACAGAACGTTCTCTTGATGTGGCAATTGAAGTTCTAAATGAGATTTTAAACTATATTGAAAAAAATGATCTGAAAGTGCCAGTTGGCCTGAATGTTGAGCATATTATGTCATATAATTTTCAATCTTCAGTAGAAATGCTCCAAGAACTAGCTCGTATCTATAGAGAGTTTTGTATTAAATCACAACAATATTCATGATATTTATTATTAAATTTCCGGCCATTAATTAAGCTAAATAGATAGCCCTAATAAAGGATAAAAAATGAGTAGGTTTTTATTTACATCTGAATCTGTTACCGAAGGACATCCAGATAAAGCTTGTGATGCATTTTCTGATGCTATTTTGGATAATATATTATTTAATGATAATGAGGCTCATGTTGCATGTGAATCGCTTGCCACAAAAGGTTTAGTGGTTATTTCTGGAGAAATAAGAACTGCTGCTGATGTTGATGTTGATAAAATTGTTAAAGATACAATAAAAGAAATAGGGTATAACAAAGCAAATAGTGGAATAGATCCTGATGATGTTGAAGTTCTAAATAAGCTGCACGAACAAAGCACTGAAATTGCTCAAGGTGTTGATTCAGAGGATATATCAGAGCAAGGAGCAGGGGACCAAGGACTAATGTTTGGCTTTGCTTGCAGGGAAACACCTGAGTTAATGCCATTACCAATTCAGATAGCACATAGGCTAACTGAGAGATTAACCCAATTAAGGAAAGATGAAAGCCTGCCTTGGCTTAGGCCTGATGGAAAGTCACAAGTTACAGTTTCCTACGAAAATGGCAATCCTGTGTCTATAGATAAAACAGTAATCGCAACTCAGCATGATGATATGCTCAATCAATATGGGACCGAGAATAAAGAATTAGACTTTGTAAAGAAAGAAGTAGTTGAGCATGTTATAAGGCCAGTCCTTGATTCTTATGGTTATGCTTATAATGAGAATTTTATTGTCAATGGAACCGGAAGGTTTGTTTATGGTGGTCCAGAAGCAGACACTGGGCTTACGGGTCGCAAGATCATAGTTGATACATATGGAGGTTATGCTCCGCACGGTGGAGGCGCTTTTTCTGGTAAAGATTCATCAAAGGTAGACCGTAGTGCTACTTATATGGCGAGATACATTGCAAAAAATATCGTAGCAGCAGATCTCGCAGATCGTTGTGAAGTACAACTGTCTTATGGCATTGGAGTTGCAGAACCAACTTCGTTTTATGTTAAGACCCAAGGTACTGGTAAAAAAGATGATCAAACGCTTACAGAGATTGCCAGAGATGTATTCCCAATCAAACCTGGAGAAATAGTCGCTCATTTAGATCTTAAAAAACCTAGATATAGAGATACAGCAGCTTATGGTCATTTTGGACGAGAGCTGGAAAAATTCACTTGGGAAAGAACCGATATGGTTGAAACCCTACTTAAAAAATTATAGGAGCATAAAATGTCAGAAACTTTAACTCAATCCATCGTGGATGCCATGCCATACAAGGTGAAAGATATTAATCTTGCGGCAGACGGAAGAAAAGCACTTGATATTGCTGAAAAAGAAATGCCAGGACTAATGTCCACGCGTAATAAATATGGACCCGAAAAACCTCTTGCCGGGAAAAAACTAACAGGTTCCTTACATATGACTGTCGAGACTGCAGTACTTATTGAAACATTAGTCGATTTAGGCGCAGATGTACGGTGGGCAAGTTGTAATATCTTTTCAACTCAAGATCATGCTGCTGCGGTCATTGCTGAATCCGGGGTGCCAGTTTATGCATGGAAAGGAGAATCACTTGAGGAATACTGGTGGTGTACTCTTCAAGCACTTACCTTCCCTGATGGTTCTGGTCCAGACCTGATTGTAGATGATGGTGGTGATGCAACATTATTAATTCATAAAGGATATGAATTAGAAGAATACTTTTCCAAATATGGTGAAATTCCAGAGATAACAACACAAATTGAAGAAGAAAAGATAATTGAAAACCTATTGAGAGAAGTATTACAAAAAGACCCAAATCATTGGCATAAAGTTCAAAAAAGCATTATTGGTGTTTCTGAAGAAACCACTACAGGTGTTCACAGACTGGTACAAATGGAGAAAGATGGACATCTTCTTTTTCCAGCTTACAATGTAAATGACTCTGTCACAAAATCAAAATTTGATAACGTCTATGGTTGTCGGGAATCACTAGCGGATGGGCTTAAACGTTCATTAGATGTAATGGTTGCAGGTAAAACAGTAGTGATCTGTGGTTACGGGGATGTAGGAAGAGGATGTGCCCAGTCCATGAGAGGATATGGCGCAAGAGTTATAGTGACGGAAATAGACCCCATTTGTGCACTCCAGGCAGCTATGGAAGGGTTTGAGGTAACAACTGTTGAAAGGGTTCTGAAGGATGGACATATTTTTGTTACCACAACAGGAAATAAAGATGTTCTCACTAAAGAACACATGTATGAAATGAAAGATCAGGCAATTGTTTGCAATATTGGTCATTTTGATAATGAAATACAGGTAAATGCTTTAAATGATGATAGCGCCGTAGATAGGGAAATTATTAAACCACAAGTTGACCGCTATACTTTTCCAGATGGTCATCAGGTTTTCCTACTTGCAGAGGGTAGACTCGTTAATTTAGGGTGCGCCACAGGCCATCCAAGTTTTGTAATGTCAAATTCATTTACAAATCAGGTCATGGCTCAAATTGCACTTGCAAAAGAAGCTCCTTCTATAGGGGTTTACATGCTTCCAAAAGAATTAGATGAGGAAGTAGCCCGTTTACATTTAGAACACTTAGGGGTGATTCTAACAGAGTTAACAGATGAACAAGCAGACTATATTGGTGTCTCTAAGGAAGGGCCATACAAGCCAGACCACTATAGATATTAATATAAATCAAATATAAACAATAAATTACCCCACATTAAAACGTGGGGTTTTTTGTTTTTGTATCTCTCGGAATAATTACACAAATTCAAACGCGGAAGTCCAATAAAATTGGCATAACATGAAGGTAAAACCGAGACATATTCTATCATACTGGAATAAATTAGTCGTACACGCTTTTTTGGTTATATTTATTATGACTGCAGGAGCCTGTGATTTCGATATCCCAGATAAGTTTGAGATGCCAACATGGTACCTAGATCTAAAGATTCCGCTAGTCCAGACTAGATATCAAATGGCGGATATATCAGATTCAACTAATGGTATTTTTCTTACTGATGATTCCTTAGGATTTAAGATTATTCAGGAAGGTGCAATGCCTGCTACAGAATTACCTACTCTACCTTCAATTGCATTAGGACTTGATCAGATGATAGAGACACCTGAGACTCCTGGCATAACCATAGATATTGAACTTCCTGGTATATCTATAGAACAAAGAATTGATGTGGTTGTTTATGACGCTTCTATATATCAGGATACTGCAAAATTATGTCAAGTCGTTACTCTTTTGGATACATCGGTATTTCCCCCAGTTGAATTTGATAGTTTGATTTGTGTGGTGGATAGTGTTTCTGGAGATACTTTAGGAACGCCATTTTCTTTTCCAACAGATTCTGTACGACATATGACTGCAAATAATTATAATACATTCATAGTTGCTCTTTTTGATTCTGTAATGGGTATACTTTCATCAGCATTGGACACAACTATTAACCTTGGGTTCGCAGAAATACCACTTCCTGAAGATCCCCCAATTATAGCCAGTATCGATAAACTCTTGATTGGTGGGGATTCTACAAATAGTTACTATAGCACTCGATTTAAGAATAATGGTATACCCACGAATTTAGAAAATGTCTATTCATCTATGGTGACTGGTGATACTGAATTCGATTTAGGTGAATTTGGAAATGACGATAATAGAGATAGCCTAGCTAATCATAATAATATGCCTGTTATAGCAAATGGAGAAGAATACGATACCACTTCACCGCTCCCTGGTGCTGGTTTAAGAAGCTTTTTAAAATTAGCAACTAATATGTCTTTGGCCACTGCTAGTGACATCGTAACGATTCCACCGGGCTCTTTATATGTTGATTTTAAATTAGCTCTTCAGATGTCAAGTATTGATAGTATGAATGTTACTACTAATCAATATTCGCTTTCGGATGGTTTAGAACTTCCGGCTTTAGAATTACCTGAGATGGATATGAGTGAATCAGGTATTTCAAGAATGGAAATATACAGGAACGAAATGAAATCTGCTGCATACGGTGCTCCATATAGCCATAACAGATTTATTATAAGCGATTTAGAAAGTACATTTCCATTTCCGTTGGATTTTCTAATTCATTTCAAAAATTTTGTTGATCCTGAAGGTAATGACTCTGTATATGTTAAACGTATTTTGACAAATCAAGACCCTCCTCATAGTAAAATTACTGATATGAGAGGATGGTACTTGCAAAGTACTGCACCCGACCTAGATGGAGATGAGTGGCCAGATAGTGCTTTTAAAAGTTTTGATTTTGAATTGGATATTGCAGTTCCTGAAACAACAGCAACTATACCGCTTGACGGGACTCCATTGGGCGGTTTTGCAATGAAAATGAATTTAGAACAACTATCCTTCCAATCAATCGGTGCAAACCTTTACATGGAAATGCCAGCAGATGCAACGGAGCAAGAATTTCCTCCTGGCTTCACTGGTGCTATACCAACTGAGGCAATGATAGAAATTATTTTTAAAAACCAAATTCGTTTACCTATAGAAATGTTAATGGAATTCAAAGGATATAATTCTCTTGGCGAATTAACTTATGTACCTGTGACCATTGATACAATGGGTATGCCTCAGACATCTTCTGTAAGTGATACTGCAATGACTGTTATAGCACTTAATAAACTTGGAACTACAATCACTATTTTTGAATCTGTAGAAGATACAATACCATCTTTTTCAGATACGTTAGCTCCATGTGATACCTGTTCAACGATTATTGACCTTTTAGCTTCAAATCCTGTACAAATGATTATTAAACCCGAAGTAAAAGTAGAGGGTAAAGGTATAATTGAACCCTATAAAGCTATTGCAGGTAGTTTTAGAGTTACAATACCATTTGTTCTTCAGTTAGAACCAATGACATTTATGGGAGGTACTGCTACAGAGATTGAAGAATTTGAACATGAGACCAGATATAAGATTCGAAATAGTCTTTTAGAGACAAGCTTGGTCTCAACAATAACTAATGCATTACCGTTTGGTGCGGAAGTATCAGTCCTCATGAGCAATTATCCACAATTCCCTACAGATACATCTCGAGATCAGCTCAATTTTTTCAGAGATACCTTAGCTGCACAAGGGATTCTAGATTCTCTTTTAGATAGTCTATACATCGTTCGTAAATGTGGTGATATATCTCCTGATAGTAATAGTGCTATCTATATTTACGATATCATGACCGATCATTCAGAGTGTATTGAGGGACTGCCATATATTGTAAAGTCCAATGGGTCTGGTGTAGATACGATCTTCTCTTATGTCGATACGCTATTCAAATTTCTTCTTCCTGACCCGGTATCATATTATGGGCAGAATGATTCTTCTGGATATCCCGAAGGTATGGTTGCTGTTCCTGGAACAGGTGTTTATCCTAGTACCATAGATACATCACAAATATTTTTACTGACTGATTATGGTAGCCATTATACTATGCCAAGATTCTATTTACCTGGTACTGGTAATACGGGTGTCTTTTTATCTGTTAATGATTATCTAGATATCAGTTCATTTATTACATTTACCTTAAGTAGTTCTGGTGCTTTTGGTTCTGCAAAAAATGAGTTGATAATTACTTATCCAAATGGAGGTCAGACACTTTACGTTGACAATGAGTATGATATTTTATGGGCCTCTTATGGTAAGAGCGATGAATCAGTAGATCTTTATTATTCAACTGGAGGTGATACAAATACTTATAAGTCAGGTTATTGTGTTTTTACAGAAAATTGGACTCTGATAGAAGGTGGACTCGATAATTCTGGTTCCTATAACTGGGACCTGTCAACTAGCGGATTATCAGAAACTGATTCTCTAAGACTCAAGATCATTGCATCAAATGGCGAATCATGTGACATAAACGGATACTACATAAAGATCAGAGAACCATCAAGGCATAATAGTTCCCGATCAACTAAACCAAATATGAGTTGGGGAAATAAATGAAGAAAGTAATATTTATTTTTCTTATCCTATTTATTTCTTTAAGTGCGCAAACAAAGCGTGACCCTAGAGTCGTGGGTATGGCTGGGGCCTATACAACGATCGCAGATGGTATTTTCAGCGTAGGTTATAATCCTGGTCTGATAGGGCTACAGCAGAATAGACCTTTCATGATACAAGGGTTTCAACTTGATTTTGGTGTCCTTGGAAACTTTTTTTCAATTGAGAATATTGCCCAGTACAGTGGCGACACGCTATACACTAAAGAAAAGAATGCCCTTTTTAAACAGTTAGAAGATGCAGATGGGATGTCCTTTTTTATGGATACCCATATGCCAATACCTTTGCTAAACATATCAAAAGGTAATAAGGCATTCTCTGCAAATAATATAATCCTTCAGAATTATCGTCTCCCCATAGGTTTATTAGAGCTCATGTTCTACGGTAATGGGCAAAAAGCAGATCTCGACATAGAATTTAACTATGAGATATTGGGTATGAATGAATATGGTTTTTCATTTGGAATTCCATTCAAATCAATGTCTTGGGGCGTTACAGCTAAATATATGCAGGGCCTATTCTATCTTGGAGTGGATGAGGATTCTTCATCCTCTAATATTATCACGGATGACCTAGGTATATATGGTTCTGGAAGATATATTATTCGTCAGGGTGTTGGTGGTTCTGGCTTTGGTTTTGATATAGGTGTGGTGTCTAGGCCATATAACGGATGGCAGTTTGGAGGTTCTATAATTAATCTTTCTGGAACAATTACCTGGAAGCAGGGCGGAGAAAAAGGTTCCTCAAGTATTAATCCACTAACATCGAGTTTTTATCCATTTACGTGGGGGGATAGTACATTAAATGCAAATGAATCAATATTATACACATTCAATATAGATACTATTCGTGCAGATAAGTTGGGAGGTGATTCTTTATTTACCAATGAAACAATATTTTTTGTTCCAAAAAAGACAGAAGATTTTGTTACAAGAATACCTGCTACATTTAGGCTTGGCCTATCTAAAAAAATGGATGACTTTTTATTTGCATCGGATCTAGTGGCAGGATTCCGAGATAAATTCTATGCCAGAAAACAATGGAAGTGGTCAGTTGGTGCAGAATGGACACGGATACCAACAGTTCCCATGCGTATAGGATTTGGCTGGGGAGGTGGTGATCTAAAGGAATTAGGCATGGGTTTTGGAGTTAAAAAAGGCGCCGTAATGTTTGACCTAGGTTTTGCTTTTAGAAATGGTTTGTGGTTGCATACCATGAAGGGTTTCAATTTGTCTTTTGGGGTCACAATTGTTGGTAAAGAAAAAGACCCTGATAAAACAAAAAAAGAGGGGCCACTCCCTAGACCCTAACTTTATTTAAGTTTTTGCTCTCCAAAATAGTAAAATTCCTGCTACCATAAATACTAGATTACCTATCCAGGCCGATAACAAAGGAGTGATCACTCCCTTAAAACCCAACGATTGTCCAAACTTAATAAAAGCATAATACCCAAAGATCACAAACACACTAGAGCCTGCACCAAAAGACAGGCTATTTTTTTCCTTTAGGACAACCAGTGGTATACCACAGAGTATCACTATCAAATTAGTAAAAGCGAAGGAGACCTTAATATATCGTGTTACTTCCCACTTTACAGTATCTACACCGTTTCCTTTTAATTCAGATATGCGTTCTGTAAGATGATAATAATCAAGCTCATCTGGTTTCCTTGCTTGTTGCTGAATCTCAGTTGGTGAAAACCCCAGATCTATTACGGTGTCAGTTACACCAATAATAACATTTTTCTCCAATCCATTTTCATCAAATTGTCTAATAGAATATTCACTTATTGCCCATTTAGAGGAGTCTGAATCCCAATTTATCTTTTTAGCATCAATTCGTTCACGTATGGTCGATTGACCGAGATCTACTAGTGTCAGATCATGACCACTTGCCTTTTTTATATAGTATTTTGATAATGAAATATGAGTTGATGAGTTTTTCTGTAGAAAAATGTTTTTAAGGGTATTTTTTAATTTATGTCTTGACTTACGCTTGACGTGGTCTCTATCTATCTCGAACCGTTTTTCATTTCCATATGCAACTAGCTTATTATCAAGAATAAATGAGCCTCCTGATAGTATTAAACCACATATCATGAGGGGTAGTGCGACCCTATAGATACTAATGCCCGATGCTTTCATGGCTGTCCATTCATTTCGCTTTACTATGGACCCTAGGCTAAAAACAGTAGATATCAACACTGCCATTGGCAATCCAATACTGATAAAATATGGGATGGTATAGACATAATACTCTAGTACTAACCTTGAAGGTACTTTGTTATCCATAAAGCGGTCTAGGTTCTCAATGAGATCTACGACAAGGAAAATGGACAAAAAACCTAATATAGAAAGGCCCATAATGATCCAAAATTGGCGAATGAGATATTGGTCTAACTTATTTAACATTAAATTCTACGTGATATGGAACTGAATTTCAGAAAAATGCATCAATAATAAAACGTTATAGAATGAATTTTTACACAACACTTGATTTTGTTATTGCAACTATTGCGGGTACGTTGTGGGGCACTCCTTTGGTTATTTTACTTCTTGGAGGTGGAATCTTTTTTGCAGCGTACAGTCGTTTGGTTCCAATATTATATTTTAAACATGGCATTAATGTATTGCTTGGAAAATTTGATTCAGATGATGATCCAGGGCAGATCACGCATTTTGAAGCTCTCTCAAGTGCACTTGCGGGTACCGTAGGCATGGGTAATATCGCTGGCGTCGCAGTTGCTATTCATACGGGTGGCCCCGGGGCAGTTTTTTGGATGTGGATAACAGCAATCTTAGGAATGAGCACTAAGTTCTTCACTTGTACTCTTGCTGTAATGTACAGAGGTAGAGATGACCAGGGTGAGGTACAAGGTGGAGTGATGTATTTCATTGAAGAAGGTCTGGGTCCAGCATACAGACCCTTAGCAATAATGTTTAGTATATCTGGATTATTGGGTTGTATTGTTTTTTTTCAGGCTAATCAATTATCCCAGATCATACGTGATTATTTTTATACACCTATGAATATATTTCAGGGTGATCCATTAGTCGGAAACTTCATCACAGGTATTGTTGTAGCGATTGTAGTGGGTATGGTTATCTTTGGAGGTATACAACGCATTGCCAAGGTAGCAAGCCGAATGGTACCAACAATGGTCGGGCTCTATATACTTGCTGCAATATTGATCTTATTTAATAACTTGAGTGACATCCCAGGAGTTTTCGTACTTATTTTTCAAGATGCTTTTACCGGAAATGCTGTTTCTGGTGGTGCGTTAGGAAGTTTGATAATTATTGGGGTACGTAGAGGCATGTTCTCAAATGAAGCAGGCACAGGAACAGAAACTATGGCACATGGGGCTGCTAAGACTACAGAGCCTGTGAGAGAAGGGCTTGTCGCTATGTTAGGTCCATTTATAGATACTATAGTAGTATGCTCGATCACCGCCATTATCATTATGATAAGCGGGGTTTATCTTGAAGACCTAAATGGTGTTTCAATGACAGCTGCTGCATTTAAGAAAGAATTGGGAATTCCTGGCCAATTATTCTTGACCATTGCTGTTTTAACATTTGCATTTTCAACTATGTTTGGATATTCATATTATGGGCAAAAATGTACTTCCCATCTATTTGGAACCCGTTGGAAGAATGCTTACAATTGGTTATATGTATTTATGATCGTATTGGCGTCAGTTGCTTCTATCGATATTGCAGTGAATTTTGTGGACAGTGCCTATGCACTCATGGTAATACCAACAATGATAAGTAGTTTTCTTTTAGCACCAAAAGTGATGAAAGAAGCCAAACGATATTTTTCAACTCTCTAACTCCCCGTATAAAAGCACCCAACCCTCTTTTTCAGAATGGTGCCTCAAGTCGATCCAATCAGAATAGACTTTGATGACCTTATCGATCTGATCAAGTAAGATTCCTGACAGTATCAATTTTTTTCTAGTAAATGATCTTAGTTCAGTGGAAAGGTCTACTAGTACATTGGATAATATATTTGCGCAAACAATATCAAAGGAATGGTTTAATATCGTCGCATTAGTGTTATAGTAAGGTATCTTAAAACTATTCAGTTCACTATTGTGTTTAGCATTTTGAATAGCATGAGTGTCTATTTCGATCCCAACAGCACCTTTTGCACCTAATGCCATTGCTGCAATTGATAATATTCCAGAACCAGCACCATAGTCTAAAAATGAATCATCATGTTTAAGATACTTATCTAACCATTGTAAGCATAGTTGAGTGGTTGGGTGAGATCCTGTCCCAAAACCCTTCCCAGGATCAATGGTTATACTTACTCCCTTGAATTTATCAGCCTGGTTCCAAGGAGGTATTACTCTCATTTTTTCTGAGATCTGTATCTCCTTAAACTGATTCTGTGTGTGCAATATCCAGTTTTTATCTTCGAATATTTTTTCAGAGTATTCTGGATCTTTTGGCAATTTTAATAAGGTTGACACATCGTTCAATAATTTTTTGGTAGGATATTTTTCATTTACTAATAAAACTATCTCATGAGTATCATTGTGTAGACTTATAGGTATTGTGTTTTCATGGAACCAATTTGAATCTTCAGGTTTGCGTCTATCTCTGATCGTTACAGATAAGACCTCTAACTCCATTAATCTGTCTGAGATCTCTTCAAGCTTAGATCCTGTTAAATTGAGAGTTATATTTTTCCAATGCGTCACTGATCTGTAATTTACGTGGTATGAATAACCGTGGCGACCTAAATACAGAGCAACAAAATCCAAGATCTAGTGATATCGATTCAAAGAATGTCAGGGAAATATTATCTGCAATAAATAATGAAGACTCAATTATTGCCAATGCTGTAAAAGATGCTATCCCTAAAATTGAAGAAGCAGTAGAGCTTACATTAAGATCGGTCAAGCTTGGTGGACGTATTTTCTATATCGGTGCAGGGACTAGTGGCCGTTTAGGTGTTTTAGATGCGTCTGAAATACCACCAACCTTCTCAGAAGACAAAGATGTTTTTATTGGTCTTATAGCAGGCGGTGATAAAGCCTTGAGAGAGTCTATAGAAGGTGCGGAGGACAGCCATGAAAATGCAATTAAAGATCTAGAAGCATTTCAAATTAATACCAATGATACTTTAATTGGTATTTCATGTAGTGGTGCAGCTAAATATGTTATATCAGCACTCGATCACGCTAGATCGAAAGGTGCTAAAACTGTTTATCTTGTTACGAATCCTAAACCATATTCTATGACTAAGGTTGACGTTGTTATTCATGCTGATACTGGTCCAGAGATAATTACTGGTTCGACTAGAATGAAAGCAGGTACAGCAACGAAGATGATCTTGAATATGATCTCTACTGCGACTATGATCAAGCTTGGTAAAGTTTATGGTAATCTAATGGTCGACCTTATGGCTGTTAATGAAAAACTAGTAGATAGAGGTACAAGGATCATTTCAAAGCTTACAGGATCAGATTATGAACGGTCCAAGGAAAGATTAATAGAATCAGGATTTTCCGTCAAAGTTGCAATAGTTATGGAGATCCATAACTGCACGTTTGATGAAGCAAAAAACAAATTAAATAAAGCAGATGGGTTTTTGAATCGTATCATTGATATTTAATGGGCAAAAAAGCACTCTATAATAAAGTAAACAAGATTGAGCTTAAGGAGTCATTAGCCGCAGAGCTATTTGATCGAATAACAGCATCCTTTTATAGATATGTAAAAATAGATGAACCGGAATTATTTCGTGATCATCTATATCAAAAATGGGATATGCTGAATATTTTTGGAAGAGTTTATGTTTCCAAGGAAGGTATTAACTCACAAATAAGTGTGCCAGAAAAACACTGGAGCAAGTTCATCGCACAATTGAATAAGATCGAAGAATTGAAAAATATACATATTAAACAAGCACTCCAAGATGGACCCTCATTCTATAAATTAACAATAAAGGTCCGAGAAGAACTTGTGGCATATGGTATCCCTGAAGATACATATGATATGAATGAGACAGGTAATCATCTCTCTTCAAAAGAATATAATAAAGCACTTGAAGACCCAAATACTGTAATTGTTGATATGCGTAATTATTATGAAAGTGAGATAGGGAGGTTTGAAGATGCATTGATTCCAGATGTTGAGACATCAAAGGAGCTGCTACCTGAGGTTAAGGGTATTCTAAAAGGTAAGGAAAATGATCCTATCCTTCTATATTGTACAGGCGGTATACGTTGTGAAAAAGCCAGCGCCTATCTCATAAAGCATGGATTCCAAAATGTTAATCAGCTTCAGGGTGGTATCATCCAATATGCTCATGATGTTAAAGCACAAGGATTAGAATCAAGATTTAAAGGTAAGAATTTTGTTTTTGATGATCGTCTTGGCGAACGCGTTACGGATGATATACTATCCTCATGCCACTTGTGTAATTCCTCTTGCGATAGACACACAGATTGTAAGAATGATGCATGCCATATTCTTTTCATACAATGTGACCAGTGCAGTGAGGAGTTAAGCGGCTGTTGCTCTATTGAATGTCGTGATTTTGCCTCTTTGCCTATAATCGAACAAAAAAAACTGAGGAAAGATCCTGCTCGTGTAGTGTCCAAAACATTTTTTGACTCTAGGATAAAACCAAAGCTCAAACAAAAGTTATGAAGCACCATGTATTATATTCATTTAGAAGATGTCCCTACGCAATGCGGGCACGTATGGCCCTAGCGTATAGTAAAGTACCTTATGAACATAGAGAAATATTGTTAAGAGATAGACCTCAAACTCTATACGACCTTTCACCAAAAGGAACAGTACCTGTATTACAGTTGGATAATGGTTCAGTCCATGATGAGAGTTTAGATATAATGAAGTGGGCGCTAGAAAAAAATGATCCGGATCAATGGTACAAATATAATTTAGAGCACCAAGATAAATTAGTTACTAGAAATGATGAGATATTTAAAAGACGGCTAGACAGATATAAATATCATATTCGCTACCCCGAAAGATCTTTCGAAGAGTACCGGAAGGATGTTTCTGAGATTTTAAATGAATACAACGCGCTTTTAGATTCAGGTTCATATGTGTTTGGCGAAACTATTTGTTTTACGGATATTGCTTTAATGCCCTTTGTCCGTCAATGTGCACATGTAGACCTTGACTGGTTCAATACTAATTTTCCAGATCTCGCTGAATGGTTGAAAAACCTGAAAGGGTCAGAACTTTTCAAATCAATAATGCCAAAGTACGACCTCTGGGTTGAAGGTGAAATGGGTACATTAGTTACATGGACTTAAAACATTATTTTCCAAAAACCTTAGGGCTTATAATTTTTTCCATATCTGTACTTTTGGGTAGTGATGATCTAGATATTGCTGATTCTGTTTTTTCAGCAAGGATCGAACGGGACGAGTGGGGTGTACCACACATATATGGTAAAAGAGATGCAGATGTTACTTTTGGTCTTGCATATGCACACGCACAAGATGATTATGAGACCTTGAGAGATGTTATCTTTGCTCTTCGTGGTCAGCTTGCATCCATATACGGAAGGGATGCCGCAATAAATGATTACTATGTCCATTTAATGAATTTTTGGAGTATGGTTGAAGAAAGATATGAGACGGATGTGCCAGATGATGTAAAATTGATTTGTGATGGATATGCCGCTGGTATTAACAAGTTTCTCTTGGATTTTCCTGATAAGAAAAAGAAATCTTTCAAACCTGTCACTGCAAAGGATATCATTGCAGGTTTTTCCCACCGAATGCCACTTATGTTTGGTATTGATGGTATTTTAAAAAAGCTTTCGAAGAAAAAACCTCCAGAGTTCATAGGCTCTAACCATGAATCTCAGGATGGACCTTTTGATATGCTTGCAAGCAATGTCATGGCTGTAGGACCCCAACGCTCTTCCGATGGTTTCACACGTTTATGGGTTAATACCCACCAGCCTTGGGATGGCCCAGTATCTTGGTATGAAGTACACCTTGTGAGTGAGGAGGGATGGGATTTCTATGGTGCACTCTTTCCAGGATCTCCAATCCCACTTATTGGCCATAATCTACATTTGGGGTGGAGTCATACTGTTAATTCTCCAGACCTTGTTGATATTTATAAGCTTACTATAAACAAGCAAAATAAAGACCAGTATTGGTTTGAAGGATATTGGAAGAATCTTGATGTAAGAATCGCACCGATCAAGGTTAAAATAGTGGGTCCTTTTTCTTGGACGTTCAAACGTTTCGTGAAATCATCAATCCATGGTCCCGTATTAGAATTTGATCATGGTAGTTATGCACTACGTATATCTTCTTTAAAAGATCTAAGATTTATTGAGCAATGGTATAGGATGGGAAAGGCTCGAAATGTTACGGAATTCAAAGAGGCTATGATGATACATGCCATACCCATGTTCAATACAGGGTATGCTGATAAGGACGGAAAACTATATTATGTTTACAATGCAAAGATTCCTAAGCGAGACCCACGCTATGAATGGAAAAAGATCTTACCTGGGGAGAGTAAACAGACCCTATGGTATGAATATGTTCCATATGATAGACTACCACAGGTATATGATCCACTAGAAGGATTTTTTCAAAACTGCAATAGTAGTCCCTATCTAGCAACAGGAAGCAGAGTAGATGCATCAAAACCAATCCCGGACTGGTCTGGGATTGAGAAGCATCAAACCAATAGGGCACTCAGGGCACTAGAGACATTTGGCTCAGACCCATCAATCAATAGAGAAGAATTTTTTAAATATAAATATGATGTAGAATATTCTAGAGAATCAATACTGGCTGGTGTTAGAAAAAGGTATATCAGTGAAATGACAGAAAAAGGTATTCCAGATGATTTAAGAACAGCAATTGAATTGATTAAAACGTGGGACCTCCGAGCGGATTCATCGAATACTTCGGCTGCATTGGCGATCCTTACTCTTCCAAATGCTTTTAAAATTGAAGAATTGAAGTATGACACTGACTCGGTTACCATAAAGCTTCGGGAGAATATATCTTACCTAGAAAAAGAATTTGGTAAGATAGATGTTCCTCTAGGAAAAGTTTTGAGGTTAATACGTGGTAAGACAGATCTACCGCTATCGGGCGGTCCAGGTACCTTAAGAGCTATTTATAGTAAAAAGGAAGGTGGCGTCTATAAAGCTGTTGCTGGAGACTGTTATATACAGGCTGTTGAATGGGGGCCTGAGGGGCAACTTAATGCATGGAGTATCCATCAATACGGAAGCGCTACTAAGGATGATTCTTCCCCTCATTATGATGACCAGTCTAAACTTTTTTATAAACAGGAAATGAAACAGATCAGACCATGAAAAAGTTTTTGATAATTATATCATTAGTAAATATATCGTGCGAAAAAGTAGAGCTTTTACCTTCAACTTCAGCAAATATTTATCATAAGATAGAAAGTCTTAGAGGTGAAAAGGTAGTTATGTTAAATGTTTGGGCACTGTGGTGTGTCCCCTGTGTTGAAGAATTCCCAATGATAGTAGATCTCGATCAAGAGATCGAAGAACTAGAAGTTGTATTTGTAAGCGCGGACTTTGATGACCAGTTTAATGAAGTTGAATCTTTTTTAAACCGCCAAGGGGTTAAAAACGTTTCATACATAAAACAGGAGAAAGATGAACCATTTATTTCAGGTATTCATCCAAAATGGACGGGAAGTTTACCCTTTACCATTATATATGCAAAGGAATCAGGAAAAATAGTAGATTTATGGGAAGGAAAAGAATCAGAATTAAGGTTTAGAACTGCTATTAATATTGCATTAAAATCGTAGGAGGCACTTTATGAAAAAGATACTGATACCAATATTATTTTTAACATATATATCAGCGGCAGAGTTGGAGATTGGGTCTGATATGCCGGGCATGGATTATAAGCTAAAAGATATAAGTGGGAATACCACCACGCTGGCTGATATAAAAGGTAATAAAGGCACATTAGTTATTTTCTCTTGTAATACTTGTCCATGGGTCATTCGCTGGGAAGATAGGTATGTTAGTATTGCTGATAAATACACACCAAAGGGTATTGGTGTTATAGCGGTTAATTCTAATGCAGGACGGTTCGATGGGGATGACAGCCTTGAAGAAATGGTAAAACATGCAAAAAAGAATGATTATAACTTTCCCTATGCACAAGACCCAAGATCTCATCTGGCTTCAAAGTTTGGGGCTACAAAGACACCTCATATTTACCTTTTTGATAATAATGATGTGCTGGTTTATAGGGGGGCAATAGATGATAATGCAAGAGATGCAAGATCTGTAGATGAACCTTATTTAGCAAATGCTATAGATCAATTAATTGCCGGAAATCCAATAGAGAAGCCAATTAGTAAGGCAATTGGTTGCGGAATAAAATTTCCTTAGTATTATGGAACAGACATATTACTTAATAATAATGGGCGCACTCATTGTAGAGTACGTTCTTTCGACAACTAGTTCCGTTTTGAATATGAACAGTATCACCAAGGCAGTTCCAGATGGTTTTCATGAATATTATGACCAAGAAAAATATGCCAAGTCACAGACATATCTAAGGGACAAGACAAGATTTGGCTTAATATCTGGATTATTCAGTTTAATTATCACACTTATAGTGATACATACTGGTGTATTTGGGATTTTAGATGAATTAGTTCGTTCTAATTCATCTCATACCATCACCTCTGGTCTAATATTCTTTGGAATATTATTTATCGTAAACGACATCATTAATCTTCCATTCTCAATTTATGGTACATTTGTTATTGAGGAAAAATATGGATTCAATAAGACAACAGTTAAAACATTCCTCTCTGATAAGCTTAAAGGATACGGCTTGACCATCGTACTCGGGAGTATGGTCATTATTCCCGTTCTATACTTTTTTGATAGTTATGGTTCTAATGGATGGTGGATAGCGTGGTCCCTAATAACAGCATTCATGATAGCTGTACAGCCGCTATTTGTACATGTAATAGCACCAATGTTCAATAAATTCACACCTCTAGAAGATGGTGATCTAAGAACCTCAATTGAGGAGTTTGCAGGTAAGGTAAATTTCCCGATTGGTCGAATTGATGTAATGGATGGAAGCCGCAGGTCTGCACACTCCAATGCCTATTTTAGTGGGTTCGGCAAATCAAGGCGAATAGCTTTGTTTGATACACTGCTTGATAAACATTCAACAGAAGAGATCGTTTCCGTGGTTGCACATGAAGTAGGTCATTATAAGAAAAAACATGTTATTACCGGTACGGCTCTAGGAATACTAGAAACAGGGTTAATGCTATATATATTCAACTATTTTATGACCGACCAAGCTCTCTTTAACGTATTTGGAGTTCAAGAGGTCTCAGTATACTGTGGTCTTGTTCTTTTTGGTATGCTTTATTCACCCGTGAGTCTTATTACCTCGATTTTCACCACTGCATTAAGTAGGAAAAATGAGTTTGAAGCAGACGCTTATGCTCTAGAGACCACTGAAAAGAAAGAACCTCTAATATCTATGCTTAAAGGGTTGGCAGCAAGCAACCTCTCACATTTGACACCTCATCCTTTAATGGTCTTTTTATCATATAGTCATCCACCGGTAATAGATCGAATCGCTGCTGTAAGATCATCTTGATCAATTCCTATATTAATAGTTCAAGGAAGTTCAATAAATAGAGCATCAGATATTTCTCATTTTTCAATAATCTGGACTCAGTTTTTAAGATTATTATATTTATCCCTTTATTTTACAATAATTAATGGAACTGAAACTGAGGATGGTGAAATAATTGAATTTAAGAGTGCAAATCCATTTTCTTTTTATCATATAATAACTGACCTGGATAATCAACCACCTCAGGATGCGCATGGTATTTTACGTATGCCTATTGATAATATAGATTACCCAGTACCTCTGATACTTGGAGTGAACGGTAGTAAGAATTGGGCTGATCATCATCTTGAATACATAAAAATGTATAGAGAAATAGGTTTTGCTACATTTGAATTGCAAAGCTTTAATAGTAGAAATGTAAAGTCCACAGTTGGTGAACAAATATCCGTTACAACTGCAATGATGATCTTAGATGCTTATAAGGCACTTGAAATACTTACAGATGATCCAAGGATTGATATTAGTAATGTAGCGATCACAGGATGGAGCCTGGGTGGAGGTGTGGCACTGTTCTCTGCATGGGAACCTCTGGTCAGTGCAATTGATGTAGAGCCAATGTTTTCAGCGCATTTGGCTTTTTATCCCCCTTGCCTTGTAGACTTAGATCTTATCGATTTTTCAAGTGCACCCATTCATATTTTAATCGGGGAATTAGATGATTGGGTCACTGCAAGTGCATGTGAAGATCTAGTAAGTAATCTAGCCTCAGAAGGTGCTAACATAGATATCACTATATATGAGAATGCCCATCACGGCTTCGATCGTAAGGGGCCTCTTAGAGTAGAAAAGGAAGGTTATGCCACAGGGAATTGCCACTTTCGAATGCGGCCTGATGGTGCTTTACTTATGAATTTTTTAAATATACCTATGATCACACCATTACGTCAGAAATTAGCCTTGGCCTGGTGTGCAGATCGGGGTACTACAATTGGTGGTGATCCAAGTTCAAGGGAGGCGTCATTTACTTTTGCTAAAAGATTTATGATAAACAATTTGTTCGATAGAAATGTCATTGAATAAACCTAATAAAGTATTTTTCTAAAAAAGATGTACTACTATAATTTTTAGCATGGAAAATCCTGCAATCATTTTATGGATACCAATTGTGATCATAACGGTTATGAGTATAATGAAACTTTTAAATAAAGGCGGTCCAAATGGAAAGCCTTGGATAAGAATTGAAAAGGTAGAAGATAATGAGTAAACACTTAGCTTTAAGGTCAGGGAACCCGGCTTTGCAAGCCTCAACGTTTAGAGACCATTTATCATCAGCGACTGAAGGTAGAATGACACTTT
Organism: uncultured Fidelibacterota bacterium; assembly: GCA_902562835.1. Classification (GTDB taxonomy): domain Bacteria; phylum Fidelibacterota; class Marinisomatia; order Marinisomatales; family UBA1611; genus CACEUX01. Next base: position 2,835 of record CACEUX010000002.1, on the reverse strand, counting down.
CAGGCACGGTCAATAAAACAGCATTTGCGCTTGTATTAGTTATAATCAGTGCAGGATATTCGTGGGGTAACCCCGTAATGCATGCTCTGGCAATGCCTAGTGCTTTGATAGGGTTTGTATTGGCACTCGTTACCATATTCAAGCCAACCATATCTCATATTACAGTTCCTGCATATGCAATAGCCCAAGGTGTGTTTTTAGGAGTTATTTCTATGATCTTTGATGCACAATACCCAGGTATAGTGGTGCAGGCGGTATTTCTGACATTTGGTACCTTAGGGGCTCTTTTATTAGCATATATGTCCGGTCTAATAAAAGCTACAGAGAATTTCAAGTTGGGGGTAGTAGCAGCCACGGGTGGAATTGCCATTTTGTATCTGATCAATTTTGTTATGGGTTTTTTCGGCTCTGAAATTGGTATCATTTCTGGTAATAGTAATATGGGAATACTCTTTAGCTTCGGTGTTGTCGTTATTGCTGCTTTAAACCTTGTACTAGATTTTGATTTTATTGAAGAGGGTGCTGAAATGGGAGCGCCCAAGTATATGGAGTGGTATGGTGCATTTGGTCTCTTAGTTACCCTGATATGGCTATACCTTGAGATCCTACGCCTTCTTGCAAAATTATCTAGTCGACGTTAGACGAAAATAAATATAAAGCATCCTATCTGGTTCGACCTAATTTTAGGTGATGGTTGAGCCCATTTTCAAAAATGATGCGATCGTACTGGGTATCCTTATGGGGATTCTTGGTTTTGTTTTTACTACATCAAGTAGTAACAATCCATTCTGGAAGAAATTCTATAAGCTTATTCCATCCCTTTTATTATGTTATTTTATTCCTTCTGTATTTAATTCTTTGGGAATCATCTCTGGTGAAAGTTCTAAACTATATTTTGTAGCCTCTAGATATTTACTGCCAACGAGTCTTATCCTTCTTACAATAAGTATTGATCTGCATGAAATAAAAAAATTAGGATTCAAAGCACTTATTATGTTCTTTACGGGTACAATAGGAATTATCATTGGTGGGCCAGCGGCTATACTAATAGTCTCAGCGATAAGCCCTGATATCATAGGTGGCTCGGGTCCTGACGCTGTATGGAGAGGATTAAGCACTGTAGCGGGTAGTTGGATTGGTGGTGGTGCAAATCAGGCAGCTATGAAGGAGGTATTCGAGGTAAATGATTCCATATTCTCATCGATGGTTGCAGTGGATGTTATCATAGCAAATGTTTGGATGGCATTTTTACTTTATGGCACGGGTATAAATAATAAGATCGACAGATGGTTTCAGGCAGACTCAACATCTATAAATGAATTAAAAGAAAAAATAGAGACTTACCAGTCACAAATAATGCGCATTCCAACCACAAGTGATATTGTAAAGTTACTTTCCGTTGGTTTTGGAATTACAGCTATTGCACATATTGGTGCAGATCTTATTGCACCATCAATACTTCAAAATGCACCATGGCTTTCAAAATTTAGTCTTACATCTAATTTCTTTTGGCTAATTGTTATCTCTACAACTTTATCTGTGATCCTTTCATTTACTAAAGCTCGTGAGCTTGAAGGAGTGGGAGCCTCAAGAATAGGTAGTGTTTTCATCTATATTTTAGTTGCCACAATAGGAATGAAGATGAATGTTTTAGCGATTTTTGATAATCCAGGACTATTTATCATAGGTCTCATATGGATGATGATCCATGCTTCTATGCTTATTGCTGTTGCAAAGCTCATCAAAGCACCTTTCTTTTTTATGGCAGTTGGTAGTCAGGCGAATGTTGGAGGTGCTGCTTCTGCACCTATCGTGGCTTCAGCTTTTCATCCATCGCTTGCTCCCGTAGGTGTTTTACTGGCCGTATTAGGATATGCTATTGGTACATACGGAGCCTGGGTCTGTGGTGTATTGATGCAGGTTGTATCTGGCTGAATGAGATTTTGCTTAAAAAGTATTCCCGGTTTTAGATTGTAAGATGACCTTCAAACGATCAATAATGATTTTAAAGTTCATTTTCTCATTCTGCATCGCAGAGTTTGAGAAAGATCTGCAACTTCAACTTATCCTTGCAGAACCAGGTGATACTATTACACTAGAATCAGGCCTTTTCCCTATTCTTGGTACTCTTTCAATGGAGGGTAAGGAAAATATTGTCATAAGAGGTAATGGCATAAATAGTACTACATTGAATTTTAAGACCCAAGTTGAAGGTGCTCAAGGTTTGAGTATCACAAATTGTAAGAATATCATCCTTGAAGATTTTACGATACAAGATGCAAAAGGGGATGCTATCAAGTGCCAATATGTTAATGGCATTACCTTCAGAAGAGTCAAGGCACAATGGTTGGGCGGTCCAAAGCCAACTAATGGAGCGTATGGGTTGTACCCCGTACAGTGTGAAAATGTATTGATCGAGCACTGTGTTGCCATAGGTGCATCTGATGCCGGGATCTACGTTGGTCAGTCAAAAAATATCATCGTTAGGTTTTCAGAGGCATTTGAAAATGTAGCAGGTATTGAAATAGAGAACTCCACTCGTGCAGATGTATATGGCAATAATGTGCATGGAAACACAGGAGGTATTCTTGTTTTTGATCTTCCAGACCTTGTTGTTAAAGAGGGCCAACAAATAAGAATTTTTGATAATATTATTAAAGAAAACAATATAGACAACTTTGCACCTGAGGGTAATATTGTTGCCAAGGTACCATCAGGTACAGGTATCATGGTGATGGCAACAGAGCAGGTAGAGATATTTGAAAATACTATCATCAATAATAAGACCGCGGGTACTGCTATCGTTAGCTATTTTATTACTGAAGAAGAGACAAA
>CACEUX010000001.1 GCA_902562835.1 uncultured Fidelibacterota bacterium | reverse complement strand
ATTGGTAATCCTAAGATCAAAAAATTTGAAGACTCTGTTTTTACAGGGGATTATTGTGCTGGGAATGTGACCGAAGAGTTTTTAGAGGGTCTTGAAAAAGATAGAATGGATGCTATGCGACAATAGATAATGTTTAGCAGCTAGTGAAAGTTCAAAAAATATTAATAGTTGGTTCTGGAGCAAGAGAACATGCCATATGTCGTAAAATTAACGAATCCAGTTTGCCAAAAGAGATCTTCTGTATCGCATCAAACATGAACCCGGGTATCGCCGAGTTATGCTCTGAAATAGTTGTTAAAAATATAAACGACCCAGGTCTAATTGTAGAATATGCAAAACAGAAAGACATATCTCTTGTAATTGTAGGCCCTGAGAATCCTTTATATGCTGGTGTATCAGACGCATTGTGGGATGCAAAAATAAAAGTTGTAGGGCCAAAAAAGAATCTTGCTCAGATCGAGACCTCTAAAGCATTCACTCGTGAATTACTAGCAGAATACAAAATCCCTGGCGGACCCAAATACCAAACATTTAATTCAATGAATGGTGTCTCTGATTTTTTAAATGAACTAGGTGATGCCTATGTGGTCAAGTATGATGGCCTTGCCGGAGGCAAAGGTGTAAAAGTGGCAGGCGACCATTTACATTCGCATCATGAGGCAGTTCTTTATTGCCAAGAGATATTAGATAAAAATGGAGAATTTGTCATTGAAGAACAGTTTTTTGGAGAGGAGTTTTCGCTCATGAGTTTTTGCGATGGCAGGTCATTAAAGCATATGCCCGCGATACAGGATCATAAGAGAGCCTATGAAAATGATACAGGACCTAATACCGGTGGGATGGGTACATACTCTGATGCAAGCCATTCTCTTCCTTTTTTAATTCCAAAAGATATTGAAGAAGCCTGTTCTATCAACAAACAAACTGCCTCTGCATTACAAAATAAATTTGGCGAAGGTTACAAAGGCATTCTCTATGGTGGCTTTATGGCAACAGAAAATGGCGTGAAACTTATTGAGTATAACGCTCGTTTTGGTGATCCAGAGGCTATGAATGCTCTCTCTATTCTAGAGACCGACCTTATTGAAGTATTCAATGCCATTACAGATGGAACACTTGAAAAAATAGATGTGCGGTTTCAGAATAAGGCTACGGTATGTAAATATGGTGTGCCAGAAGGCTATCCGAATGCCCCAGTCAAAGGAAAGAAGATCGACGTATCAGCGGTGAAAGAATCTGATAGGTTATTCTATGCATCTGTTGATCTAGTGAATAATGAATTAATTCAAGCAGGAAGCAGGGCAGTTGCATTTGTAGGGATAGCAGATTCGATCACTGAGGCAGAGGCTATTGCAGAAAGAGAGATCTCTTCGGTTAGGGGGCCACTTTTCCATAGGGCAGATATTGGCACTGATGCTGTGATTCAAAAACGTGTGAAACATATGCAAAGACTGAGATGATCAACATAGGAGTTCTTGGTTCAACGAAGGGGACTGACCTTCAAGCAATATTAGATGCTATCCACCTAAAGAAGTTAAGCGCTACCGTTTCTACTGTGATATCGAATCGTAAGAATGCTTATATACTGGACCGAGCAAAAAATCATAGCGTGCCATTTTATTTCATTTCACATAAAGGGAAAGATAGAAAAGATTTTGATGCAGAAATGACCGAGGTTTTAAAAAAACATGAAGTTGACCTTGTCTTGCTAATAGGCTTCATGCGGATTCTTTCTTCAAGCTTTTGCATAGAATGGAGGGATCGGATATTAAACGTCCACCCTTCCCTCCTACCCAAATATGCTGGAGGCATGGATACAAATGTCCATGAAGAAGTATTAAAGAACAAAGATAAGGAAACAGGATGCACTATTCATTTTGTTACTGATGAACTAGATAGTGGGCCGATCTTGATCCAAAAAAAATGCGCCGTTGAAGAAGGTGATACAGTTGAGACATTAAAATCAAAAGTTCAAATATTAGAAGGTGAGGCGTTTCTAGAAGCCATACCACTAATGGCCAACAATGGATAAAAAAGAAATACTTAGAAAAATAGAAGAACGTACCGGCAATACTATGGTATCAACCATCGGTATTGAGATAACAGACTTTGGTGAAGAATACCTATCTGGCAAAATGCCGGTAGATGATCGAACAAAGCAACCCTTTGGATTGCTACACGGTGGCGCTAGTGTGGCTTTTGCTGAGACATTAGGCAGCATGGGTGCTGGTATGCATGTGGATCTTGAAAACTATTCAGTCGTTGGCATTGAAATAAACTCCAGTCATCTTAAAGCCATGAAAGAAGGCTGGGTCTACGGTAAAGCTGTCCCCATAAGAATAGGTAGAAAGATTCAGGTCTGGGATATAGATATAAAAGATGAGAAAGATAATATGGTTTGTAAGAGCCGTTTAACCCTAGCAGTAATAAAGAAAAATGATAAACGACCCCTCACTAAACAATAGACCCACAAAAATAGAACGAGCTCTAATATCTGTTTTTGATAAAACAGATGTAATTCAGTTAGCTCAACACTTAATAAATAATGGAGTAGAAATCTTATCCACTGGTGGCACCGCTAAGACATTAAGAAGTGCTGGGGTGGAGGTTGTTGACGTAAGCGACTATACACATTTCCCAGAGATCATGGATGGGCGAGTTAAAACTATTAACCCATTGATAGAAGGTGGAATATTAGGACTTCGAGATCAACATGAAGAAGATGCCAATATGAATAATATAAAGTGGATCGATCTTGTGGTCTGTAACCTATATCCTTTTTCAGAAACAATCTCTAAAGAAGACCGTGACCTCGCAATGGCTCTTGAAAATGTAGACATTGGTGGCCCCACTATGATCCGTTCTGCCGCAAAGAACATGGGCTGGGTTACTGTAGCTGTAGATCCAACGGACTATCCATTATTAATGAATGAGTTAAAAGATGATGGAACGATCTCTTTTGAAATAAGAAGAGAACTTTCATCAAAAGCTTTTGGTCACACAGCACAATATGATACGATCATTCACAATTATCTTAAAGAAAAAAATCTTTCTTCAGACCTTTCATTGACCTTTAAGAAACACTCTGAAATGCGCTACGGTGAGAACCCTCATCAGTCTGCCGCCTCTTATATAATGCCTGGTAATCAGGAGCCTAATATTTTAAATGCTTTTATACACCAAGGTAAAAAATTATCATACAATAATATAATGGATGCAGATGGAGCACTCGCCTGCGTAAGAGAATTTGAGGAGACTGCCTGTGTGGTGGTGAAACATGCTAATCCCTGTGGAGTCGCGGTTGGGAATGATCTGCTAGATGTTTACGAACGGGCATTTAATGCAGATTCTCTTTCTGCCTTTGGTGGTATCATTGCGCTTAATAGAGAATGCACAGAAAATGTAGCTCGGGCGATTGTTGATGTTTTTGTTGAGATCGTCCTTGCGCCAAGCTTTGAACCTGCCGCTCTCGAGTTCTTTAAGGGAAAAAAGAACCTAAGAGTACTAGAACTAGGAAAATTTGAAAAGAGGAAGACCAAATTAGAGGTCCGCAATGTGGATGGTGGGCTTATTGTACAAGATACTGATACCAAGATCTTGACAGAAGATGATCTGTCTATTGTTACAAAGAAAAAACCCTCTGATAGCGATATTGAGACCGCTCTTTTTACTTGGAAAGTATTGAGGCATGCTAAGTCAAATGGAATATTAATAGCAAAAAATGGTACGACTGTTGGCCTAGGCGCTGGACAGGTAAGTCGGGTAGACGCGGTTCATATGGCGCTTAGAAAAGGCGGGGAAAAAGTAAGTGGAGGGGTTCTTGCCTCTGATGCTTTCTTCCCATTTAGAGATAGCATTGATACAATAAAGGATTCTGGTATTAGTATGATAATGCAACCTGGCGGTTCCATTCGAGACCAAGAAGTTATTAAGGCTTGCGATGAATACGGTTTCTCGATGGTCTTTACTGGTACAAGATGCTTCAAACACTAACAAGTTATATAAATGAAAAAAACGCTATGGCTACTCCTCTCTTCTTTTGGGATCATGTTCGCCATTCTATCCTGGTGTCAAGAATCTGGCCTTATTCCTCTTAACATAGGCTGGTGGAAAGGAGTTGGTGCCTGGATATCTGGAATAATACTATATGTTTTACTTCCATCTAAAATGGGTGATTAGGTTTTCTTGCCTAAAAGGTTATATCTCCTTCAAACACATAGCTAACATGATCCTAGTAATTTCAACTAAAATAAGATATCCCATAACATAAATATTTGAAGATTATGAATAGAGAGCTCATCAGCACCCTACTAAAGGCTACCGGTGTATTAATGGCTTTATATCTATTCTTAGTTGGAATAAATGGGATGTCTTCTGCTATTAAACATATGGGAGCAGATGTTGCTGATTCGATTTTTACAGCGACAAGTAACCCTATGGTCGCTTTATTTATTGGTGTTTTTTCTACTGTTCTTTTTCAGAGCTCTTCAACCACAACTTCGTTGATCGTAGGCATGGTCAGTAGCGGTGCCTTATCCTTAACGGGCGCTGTCCCAATGATAATGGGTGCGAATATTGGAACTACCGTAACAAACACGATCGTATCTGTTGGACATATCAATCGTGGAAGTGAATTTAAAAGGGCCTTCGCTGCTTCAACCGTTCATGACTTTTTTAATGTTCTCGCAGTCCTGATCCTTTTCCCACTTGAAATGATGTTTCATGGAATCCAGAATACAGCAGAATGGTTTGCAACATTCCTCTTTGGAAAAATTCACAACATTGATGTTTTACAGGCTAAAAGCCCTATTAAAGCTGCTGTCAAAAGTGGATCAAATTTTGTTGAACAATTCACCTTTGATAATGAAATTGTTTATCTGGTCATCAGTGTATTGATCACGTTTTTAATGTTATACTCATTAGTAAAGCTTTTAAGAAGTCTGGTCCTTGCAAAGATAGAAGCATTCTTTGATCAGTATATTTTCAAGACCATTTATCGAGCAATTGCATTTGGTGTGTTACTAACAATTATGGTTCAAAGTTCATCAATAACAACCTCTCTTGTGGTTCCACTTGCAGGAGCTGGAGTATTGACGCTAAGACAAATTTTTCCATTTACGCTTGGCGCTAATATCGGCACTACCGTCACCGCCCTTTTAGCCGCTCTAACTGGTACTGTCTCAGCTTTGATCGCAGCGTTCAGTCATTTATTATTTAACATATTTGGGATATTGATCGTTTACGGTATCCCAGCACTAAGAGAGATCCCCCTTAAGTGCGCTGAATTTATTTCAGATAAAGCTGTTCAAAACAAATTTGTACCCTTGGTATATCTGCTTATAGTATTTGTGGCAATTCCATTATCAATTATTTTGCTAGGTTCATGAAAAGAATTTTTTAAAAGGAGCATGTTAGTATGGCAGTATTTCAACAAGTTGTAAAGTTATGGAGGGATGACGATCTATTAGCACAGGCGTGGAATGAATCATTTGATATGATGGTTTTATCAAATACTATGTTCGCATCTGCCGTAAAATACCTTAGGCGTGGTGAAACACTGGACGCTATTAAAGCATTGAAGAAAAAAGATAAGGATATCAACCAATATCAACAGAGCGTCAGAAAAAAAGTTGTAACGCATTTTTCCGTATCCAAGAATATCAACAATCTTCCAAGTGGATTAGTGTTATTGAGCATTGTTATAGATATTGAGCGCTTAGGTGACTACACAAAAAATATTTTAGACCTTGCTCTACACTATCCTGACCCCATGATATCTGAAGACTTTCTAGATGAATTAAGGTCTATTGAAAAAGAGGTCCTATCTCTATTTTCAGACACCCTGAAAGCTGTGAAGAATCAAGATGAGGAACTTGCACGAAAACTGTTAAAAAGATATAAAAAATCACTAGCTGCTATATCTGATAAAATCGTGAATGATTGCATCTCTGGACAAAGTAGCTTCGGGGATGAAAAGAAAAATGCCGCTGTGACCCTTTATGCTCGCTATTTAAAACGTGTTGGTGGACATTTGAAAAATATAACAACCACTATGTTAAATCCTTATGAGTATATAGGGTATAAGAGCCCAAAATAAGATTCACATAATTTGCACTATCCTAATCTGTCCCTTTAGTTAAATTCGCCCCCAAATATTTAATAACCGCTAGGGTAAAAATTATGTTCTCAAAAAATTATGTTCTTTATACGTGGTCTGTCCTGTTTTTCATTTTACATGACATCACAATCGGTACAGAGTATCAATGGTCTGCAAATATCAGATATCGATTAAAAACAGATACCTCTAGTGATGTATTGCCTGGAAATAGTTCATCATTTTCTGAGATGCGTTCACGTATGGGGCTAAATCTATTAGGAGACAGGGTCTCTGGACATTTTATTTTGCAGGACTCAAGAATTTTAGGAGCTTCAGAAAATAGTGCAGGCATAACCAGCACTACCGTCAGTGCTTTTTTTCATCAAGCATATTTTACGTTTAAAACACAACGGCAAGAATATAAGGTAGGTCGCTTTGAACTTCCATTGGGCAACCAACGAATCATTGCCAAAAACAACTGGAATAATATTGGAAGGAGCTTTGAAGGTATATTGGTCAAAAGAAAAAACAGATTTGGCGACTCTCGCCTATTTATTCTTCCAATTGTTGAAACAAAAGATACCTATCATAATGATCTTAAAGATAATACTCTTAGTGGAATCTATTGGACAATACCAATGACCAATTTAAACGAGGGGTCTGCAATAGAACCTTATATAATAAACTATCAAGATAGCCTATCACAATTTTCATATAACTTATTTGGAGCAAGAGCAGACCTGAAAAAAGGCCAATTCAACCTTGAGGGCGAGTATGCTTTACAAAATAGCAGTTCGATCTCAGCTGATCTTTTATCTGTTAACCTCGGGTTCAGATTCAAGAACATAGATTGGTTTAATAGCCTGACATTAGGGACAGATCAGGTTTCGGGTGATAATCTGGGAACTGAGATAATGGAAGGTTTCTCAAAATATTTCGGAGCCAGACATAAACATCATGGATACTACGATTATAAAATGCATAAAAAGTATTTTGGTCATAGCCATGAGGGTTTGAAAGAGTATAACCTTAAAGGAAATTTTGACTTTTTCAAAAACACTAACCTTTTAATAGCCTATCATGATTTCAGTAGCAATATTGGCAATATTAAATATGGACAAGAGTTAGACATCATTTTTAAACGGAAACTTGTTGAGGAATTATCTTCTGAATTTGGTGTTGCATTTTATGCTCCAAATAATAGCGAAGAGACACTCTCTTTTTATTATTTTATGATCACCGCAAGTCTATAAAAAAGGGCGCTGTAACTAGACAACGCCCTATATATATCAACTATACTGCTTATAAAGTAAACTATCTTGGGCGATGATTTTTGTAATAGAATATTAGAATGAGGTTAGGGAGCTGTTAGAATTATATTATGTTGTCTTCCCCATTAAGAAATATTAAGGATGTTGTTTTTTTTCTAACTATGTTTCTACGATTGAATTAAATAAAGACCTCGTAAATGATTAAAAATATACTGAAAAGTGTTGTTCTATTATTTATTATAATAAAGCCACTATATATACATGCCGAATGGAAAAGCATTCATCATGATAGACTATTTTCTATTAGTGGTGTTGTCTCATTTACTGATGGTTTTCTTGTAGTGCATGATAATAAAAGCAAAGGTCAGCCACGGCTCAGTTTTATAAACAAAGAAAACATCATTCGCCCCTTAGTTTGGCCCAGCGATACCCCCCCATTTGACCTAGAAGCAATCCATATTATTCCAGGTGCCAGCAATGAATTTCTCGTTATGGAGAGTGGTGGGGTTTGCTATAAGGTCATGGTTAAACCTGAATCAAAAGAAGTATCTATTATAAATAAATTTATACTTCCAAAGGTTTCTAAATTAATGAATCTTGAGGGAATGACCCTGGTCAAAAGTAAGAAGTATTTTAAAATTGCCTATGGAGACAGGGGCTCTGATGATAGAAGGTCAACCTTGTTCATTGGCGATTATGAACCAAGTAATAACAGTATTACCAATATTAACTCTTATGTGATTGACCTTCCAGAACCAGAAAGTTTTAAAAGGAATATTGCAGATCTGGTCTTTGATCCCGGTGGAATATTATGGAGCGCTGCAACGTCTGACCCAGGAGATGATGGTCCATTTGAAACTAGAATATATAAAATAGGTCAAATATCCAGATCTGGAGTTTTCTCAAAGTTTCAATCGCCAAAGGCCATTAAAGGGTTTTCTGATCAAAAGGTTGAAGCGATGACCAATTTTAGCAGTGGTTTGATCCTAATGACAGATAACGAGAATTTTGGGTCCACATCCTATTACCTAAATACTGGTAAATAGAATTAAATATTAAACCGAGTTCAGTTCTAAACGATATTGCTTATAAAAAGGCATATTAAGAAAGAACTCTACAAGATACCGGATTCTTTCATGGCTTTCTTCTAGAACGAGCACTAGCTCATCAAAAGAGAACCAATTACAGTCTGTTATCCCCTCATGAGTATCTGGGACAAGTGGAGTTTTAGGGTCTCCTAAGAATTCAACAAGATACCAAATGGTCTTTTTTACTACAGTGGTGCCCTCCACTTTTTTATGATAGTGAGTTGGTATTAGCTTTTTTAGTATTAACAGCTCTTTTTGAGGAAGGCCTGTTTCTTCACTTATCTCTATCAGTGCTGTTTCTTTACTTTTGAACCCTCTTTCAAGTTTGCCTTTTGGAAGATCCCATTGACCATTTTTATAAATAAATAAAATTTTATCGTCTTTAATTACAATCCCACCTGCTGTTTTTATTTTACTGCTCATTTGCTTTTATTTTATACAAAAGGTCATATTGTTCTTTATTCAAGTTATCAAACCTCACATTATTAATTATTAGTTTATAAACCGGGTCTTCCTTGCTCCACTTTTTAGGCTTTAGGGTTTTCTTTTTATCATATTCAATTGCTGATAAGACGTACCTCATTGCGTTTAATCGACCAATCATTTTGTTATCAGAATTGATGATCACCCATGGAGCTTCGTGTGTAGATGTTTTTCTGAACATCTGTTCTTTAAAATTAGTTAGGACCTTCCATTTTTCATGAGCTTTCCAATCATTAGAAGATAGCTTCCAATATTTTAAAGAGCTGGTCTCTCGTAAATGAAATCTTAGTTCTTGATTTGCTTTTGAAATAGAAAGATAAAACTTGATCAGTATAAATCCGTCATTCATTAGTTTATTTTCCCAACTACAAACCTTTTTCATAAAATATTTGTACTGCTTTTCATTGCAATACCCCATAGTCGGCTGTATCAAAGCGCGAGAGTACCAACTGCGATCAAAAAAATGTATTTTCCCAGAATCAGGCATTCTTTTTTCCCAGGTCCTAAACCAATTTTTTTCCTGTTTTTTGGTTGGGACACCTAGCTCGATCACATCCACGGCCTTAGGCATCATATTTTCAATAAACCTTTTTATGGTCGAACCTTTTCCAGCAGCATCCCTGCCCTCAAGCACAATCCCCAATCGTTTATTTTCTTTTATAACCCATTCTTGCAGTTTTAGTAGTTCCACCTGAAGGCGTTTTTTTTCTTTAGTATATTGCTGTGGCGAAAGGGCTTTGTACTCTGTTCTGTTATATATAATCATGTGTGAACTTAATTAAATTATATTTTAATTGAATTTTCTTCTGTAAATAAATAATGGTTTTTTAAATATTGTTTCCATCTAAATAACCACAAATCGAACTAATAGAAAACTTAAATAAATCTAACAATTGTCTAATATTTGAACCATAAACTTTAAATGATAAAATTAAAAGGATAAAATTTTTATATCTTTTACCTAACACGATTCTAACAGTGCCAGGGTATGCTGAAAGTGTTAAATAGTTGTCTAATGATCAAGTTCAACTAATAAAAGATAATTTGAGGTGACATTTATGAATAGATCTTTAATTCAGATATTCTTTCTATTTGGATTCTTATTACACGCACAGGATGGTAATTCAGAATCAAGTTCTGGCGGTGTGAGTATAAATATCCCATCTGGGATTGAGATTGAGGTCTCTGGAAAAGCAGAAGTAGAATTTATTGACGTTGAAGGTAAAGGTGGCGCAAGGTACGAGGATGATTTTTTAAAAAAGATCGAGACGCGGAGTCCATACACGCAGATAGACAAGACCGTCCTCAACTTCAAGCTCTTATACACAGATAATATTACTTACAACTTCAGTCTCCGTTTTGATGATGAAGGAGCATATGCAGATAAGCACTTTTTAAAGTATGTAAAAGGTAATAATCGCATAGAGCTTGGAAAAAACCGACCCAGAATTGCTTTAAAAAGAGACACAGAAGGATACCCCCTCATTGGGACAGCATTTTGGAAAGGTAGGCAATATCATCTTGATATGGAAAAGACGCTGAAGCAGGCCTCTTTTGGTGGCTCTATTTCATTAAAACGTCCTATTGGATATGATGATGCTGCTGAAGATAGATCGTTTAGAATGATGGTCTATGATAATGCGGAAAAACTTGATGGGCAAACCGTGGAGTTTGGCCTAAGAAGTAGTTATTCTCTAAGCCCACTCAAGCTTGAGGCGTGGTACTATTTCGGAAAATTAATTGATGATGAGGACTGGAAAAAACGACTGCATTATGATTTTGATTATTATGCAAATATCGAGGCCGACGATGTATTAAATGAAAATGCAAATATCGGTCATTTCTGGTTTGGTGGAAGGGCGGAAATGAGTCTTGTTGGTACTTTGATCCGTGCTGAATATATATTCTCAGAAGATGGATATCTTCCAAGAGATGGTTTCTATATTGAGGGAAGTAGAAAGTTTAATGTTTTATCTATTAAAAATATTTTTGGTCTGATAAGATACGGAGAATTAAGAGTTGACCCGTACAGGTTGAGTGATTCTTTTCTTAACCCTTATGGTGAAATGTATGATAGTGCATTATTTGATAATGATGATCTGGATGATGAAAGGTTCTACCCACTACTAAAAGACCCTCAGACCTGGGATAGAACTTTAATAACTCTAGCCTTGGGCTATGAGATCACGAGCTATGCAAAGCTGAAACTTGAATATTACATACTTGATGAAAAAACAGGTGATAGTGAAGCAAAAGCAGCTGAGCAGAATCGAAACTACCAGCCTAGCGTTGATGATGATCAGCTCTTACTTCAGCTGGAATTGAATTTTTAAACAAAAAAGGAAGTTCATAAATGTGTTATAAACTAAATCAACTCTTTCGCTTAGTCGTCTTGGGATCGCTAGCTTTGTTCTTTGGCTGCGAGGACGATAAAGCTGACAATGATACATTAGTTGTGGAAAGCTTCAGTATTGTAAAAGTTGATGTTGAATCAACAGGTGACCCTGACCAATCCCAACCTGAGCTTGTAAGATTTGTCAGCGATACAGAAGGAGTTATTGTTAACTCTAAACAGAATACTGTGGACTTCATTACGATCAGCCCTACTGACCTCTCAATGAGCGGTGAAAGTGTTCAGATCACCGATGACCCGGATGCAGAGTGCTCTTCAATTGATGTAAGCGTTGATGAAAGTATACTAGCTGTTGTTGTTTCGAAGGGTGCATGCGATAGGGGGCTACTATATTTAATTGATGCAGCAACAAAAAATAAGTTTGGACCATATGAACTTGGATATAACCCAGATGCTGTAGATATTGCTGTAGATAATCAGTTTGTAGTTGTTGTAAATGAGTTTGACTATGAGGATGGTGTTGATGGTGGATGTGACTCACTAGGCTTCCCAGGTGTTAGTATCTATGACATAAGTGGTGGGCTAGGTTCTGCTAGCCTAGTGAAGGATATGCGGATCAGCCATACTGGTGCAAATGGGAACTTAGCTGAACCAGAAGGTGTCAAGATCGCACCTGATGGCGTAACAGTCTATATGACCCTACAAGAATCAAATGAGATGGGATGGTTCTCGATATTAAACCCACCAGACGTATTAGAAAACCGCGTTGCTTTCACCAATCCAGAACATGAGCCAGATGGTATTTGGGTAAACAGTGATGGAACTGTGGTTTGTACAGGTGGGGAATACGATGGGACCATTGGAGTAACGATCATGGGCTCTGATGGAACACCTGGTGCACAATATTATGCAAACCTTGCAGATGATCTTCCAAGCAATTGGGCATGGGAGGACACTAGAAAAGGTATTGAGCCTGAAGAGGTTGTTATAGCAGAAGAAGGTGGAAAATCTTTTGTGATGGCGACGCTTCAAGATGCTGGCGCTGTTGTAGTGTACGACATTACAGACCCTACAAACCCAACATATGACTCAGGCGCAATTACACAAATGGTGGATTATACCTCTGGAGATGGTGAATCAACTGGAGAGCCAGAAGGTCTTGCCTATAAAAATGGATATATATTAGTATCAAATTCAGAAGACCCATCAGTTTGTCTATTGAGATCATCCTGGGCTGAATAATATAAGGACTTTTTTACTCTTATTAAAAAGGGGACCCCTGTTGGTCCCCTTTTTTTTTGATTTGCGAAGCTAAAAAGTTTATTAAGGTTAAACTATGGGTAAGCTTATTGTAAAACAGGTCTCGCTATTATCAGAAAAAGAAACTCCAACCTCCCCTCCATGGACAAGGCTGATGTGTTTAACAATTGCAAGACCTAATCCGGTCCCCCCTGCTTCTCTATCTCTAGATTTATCTATTCTATAGAACCTTTGAAAAATTCTATCTCTGTATTTGTCGGGAATCGCCTCTCCATGGTTTATAACTTGTATATTTGTAGTTTCAGTTTGATCAACATTTATGTTTATATCGGTACCTGTCGTACCATATTTCACAGCATTCTCTAATAAATTAATTATAGCTTCTCTTAAGAGCTGAGGGTCTGCGTTTACCATTATTGATTCATTACAAGCCACTAGAATTTTATTATTATTTTTTGATGTAAGGGTGTTTAGATCATCAACAGATCCGTCTATTATTTGCGATAATGGAGAAGGCATCAGTTCGATTGAGTTATCGTCTTCTTGTGATTCTATCTTAGATAGTTTTAATAGATCATCAATTATGGCATTCATTCTATTTGTATGATTAAAAACTTTATCCAAAAATAGTTTCTTTTGCTCATATTTTAATTCCCCTTGATCAATTAATTCTAAATATCCGATTATAGATGTGATGGGCGTTTTTAATTCATGGCTGACATTTGCAACGAAATCTTGCCTAACACTTTCGAGCTGTTTTTGAAGTGTTATATCATTGATCAACATAAGTACACCAGATTTTTTACCACCTCTTTTTAAAGGGGATCCACTTATTAAGAAGTGCCTTTTTTTATTTCCTTTGATTACGATCTCTTGTTGGATTCTTGTGTTCTTTTTTGAAACCTTTTTTATGATAGATAACAACTTTTTATTCTTACTTAGCGTTGAGATCTCCGTACCAACCGCAATCTCTTTTTTAATATTTAAATAATCTACTGCTATATCATTTATTGAAAGTATTTCTGTTTTCTTATTTAAAGCTAAAAGGCCCTCCTGCATACTGGATAGAATGGATTCTTTTTCAGTCTTATCTAGTTGCATTTTTTTTATTCGTTTATCCAGCTCCATTGCGATTTGATTCAAGGAGATTGCGAGCGAGGCTAGTTCTTTTGTCTTTGGAATGGGAATAGGTGCAGAAAGCTTGAGCGTGCTAACATATTTTTCGGCTTCTAACCTCATAGCTTCAATAGGGGTGGTCAATTGTTTTGAAAAGTAAAAACTAATAAGTAAACAAAGTAGACCGATGATAAACCCAATAATTAGTATCTTGCTTTGTAGGTCGGCCATACTGTCTTCAAGTTCATTAAGTGAAACCGATACCCTGATTATATAAATATTTTCATTGTTGTTGGGATTTAGAGCAAAATATATTTGATCTTCTTGAATTGTACTGCTGAACCTGTTAGAAGTCCCCTCACCATATTGGATAGCTTCCAATATTTCAGGTCTATTTTTGTGATTGTCCATTTGTCGGTGGTTTTTATGAGAATCCCCGAAAACAACACCATCATTCCGAACAATAGTGATCCGCATATCACCAGTAAGAGAGGCTTCGTCTACATACTGTTGAATGAGTTCACTTTTTAAGGATTTATTATTTATGGTTAAAGAAATTAATTGAGCCCTTGCCCTGAGGTCATTTGTTGTTTGGGAAAAATAAAAGTTACGGGTGAATTGATTTACGAGAAAAATAAGGGCAATTATTCCTATTAAAACGATTGGAATAAAGGTTAAGAATAGTTGTTTAAATAAAGGTCTACGATTCATCAGGGTGAAATCTATAACCAACACCCCTTACGGTTTGTATTAAGTTTCCCTTATCACCCATCTTTTTTCTGAGGCCAACAATTTGAAAGTCAACAGACCTGTCTGTAACAGGATAATTGTCCCCCCTGATCTTGTCTATGATCTGGTATCTTGTGAAGACCCATCCAGGATGTGAAGCTAATAAGTGAAGTATTTGAAACTCTGTAAAAGTTAATTCAGGAGTCTCTCCATTTATTTTCACTTCCCGAGTTCTGGGTTTAATTTTTATATCATGAATTTTTATAGTATTAGTGTTTTCAATATTATCCGGTACTCTGCGTAGTACGGATTTTATACGAGCTTCAAGAACCTGAAAACTGAAAGGTTTAGTAACATAATCATCAGCACCAGTTTCTAAACCTTTTATAATATCTTCCTCCTGCCCCAATGCTGTTAACATTATGATAGAGATCCCAGAAGTATCTTGGTCGCTTTTGATTATTCTACAGACATCTAATCCATTGATTCCAGGAAGCATAAGGTCTAACAGTATAAGATCCGGATGTTCTTTACGCGCAACCTCCAATCCTTTTTCGCCATTGGATGCAGTATAGACCTTGTATCCGTTATTATCTAAGTTGAACGATAATAGTTCTTGAATATCCGGCTCATCCTCGATAATAAGAATTTGTTTTTTCGAGTTTTCCACTTATTAATATTACAAATTTTATATTAGAATTATGTTAGCTATATGTTTGAAGTTTAACAGTGGTTAAAATATTTTAGGGCCATTTTAGGTTTTATTTAATTTTATAATACTGTTTTTATTTAGCTTATATACTATTTTAAGATTATATGACAACATCCAAAGAAACTGGACTAACAATTTTGTTTGATTTTTATTTTTGTATCTAATTTATTTTATTAGAATTATAAGTGGCGTTACGGGTGAGAAATTTGAGATATCGAATGAAATGATGATTAGGCGTGTTTATTAATTATTTTGGATTGAGTACGACATCCATTTAATATAATATTTGGCAATAGGGAATAGATATGCGAAGTGTTATAAATAATAAGAGTATGTACTAGAACCTTTAATGTTATTATGGAAATATTATGATTAGAGTTTTAAATTTTTATTTTGTTAATTTTATTGGGTTTATCTATCATACTATACAAATATATGAGTAATTGCTCCGGTCCCGTTTTTGTAAATAATCATGGTAACTGTTTAGGGTATTAATTATTTATATGATAGACTGTTTTAATTGATATACAGCAGAAAGATGTTGTTTTAAATAAAGAATACATACTAATTAAATTAATCATATTATGTGATGCTTAGTAAGCATTCCATGTTTACCTATAATTGAAATACGCGTCTTCTTTTAAATTTGACCACACTCAGGCATTTGAAGGTTTTCTGAGTGTTGTAATTATGATTTTTAAAGCAATGAGAGTGATTTTTATTGACTTCTAACATGTTATTTTTAAACGTTTTAATATCGTTTCATACCATTGTCGACTGAAGAGGCCCACTCATCTATCCCGCCGATGACATTATAAACTATAAATCCGTTATTAAACAGAAATTCACAAGTCTGATATGATCGTACACCGCTATGGCAGATAACAGCATACTCTAAATTATCAGACAGTTCGTTTATTCTTGTCCCTATTTCCTGCATAGGAATATGTATTGAATTGGTTATTGAGCATATATTTAATTCAAACTGTTCTCGCACGTCTAAAAGTTTTACTTTATTATTTTCTAATTGTGTATTTAATTCCTGTACTGTTATTTGTTTAAACATTGTTTACCTTTAGATCTGTTATTATTCCATCCACGCCTTTGTCTTTACACCAATTAATAGCCCTTTTATTATTAACTGTCCAGACATTAATACCCAAATTATGCTTCTTAGCTTTATTTATCATATGGTCATCTAGCAGGTCAGCTCTTGGATGTATATAGCTAGGATGTAAGACATTGGTCATCCAAAAATATTCTAGATTTTGAAATAGAAATCCAGTTATAACCCTGGGATATAACAGTTTAAAATAAACGAGAACAAATGGGTTAAAAGAGGAAATTATAGCTCGTCGTACTGGGCGTTTTGTTAAAAATGCATGTAATGCCCGGGCTGTGGTGAAGTCGAACATATAATGAGCCTTTATCTCTATAATTATTCCCATTTCATCAGGAATGGCAGAGAACACCTCTTCTAGCGTTGGTATCCTTTCTAGGTCACTTTTGTGGGTATAAACGCCAATATTTAGTGATTTAAGGCTATTGCTGCTTAACTCATTCAAATAGCCCCTTCCATTTGTTTCTCTTTCTAGATCGTGGTTATGGGAGCAAAATAATTGCCCATCCTTAGATGCTATTACATCTAATTCTATCCAGGCATACTGGTTTTTATGGGCATCAATGAATGCATTTGTAGAGTTTTCTGGATAATTAATTTTTAATCCTCTATGTGCAATATAATCAGGTTTTTTTAAGTTATATTTTTTTACGTCAGATACCTTCCAATAGAACAGATGGTGTATCAAAAGAAAGGTGACAAATAAAATTAAAAAAATCATTTATTCTGGTAATAATTCGAGATGTCGGAAGTCAGGGCTCATTTTTATTTTATCTTCATCAAACCGAGTAACTCTGTATTCACCACTATGATACAAATCCGCTTGATCCGAATAATGAGGACTATTTGGAAGCCCAGACTGTCCAGTAGGTAGTATAAATAGGGTCTCGTCCATATTAGAAAAATCGACAATTCTTCTCATAGAGGCGCCCGATGTTTGCTTAAATGGTTTATGTCTTGAGTAACCTCCCGCATTAGGTGTCCCCTCAGAACCACCAGACCTGAATGGCCCAACATTTAAAGAAAGTAAGTAGTCAAGAATAGTGATATTGCCCAAGGTGTGCTTATGTGTTAAAGAGTGTGCATCACCCCATTTCCAGTTAGACCAATTATCACCATATGTTTTCGCAATGTACTTATACGTATCTTTAAATGAACGCAGCACTATATCATCTATCGTTTCCACCTTATCTTTTGTGCCTATGTTATCAACCCATGATGAGTATTCACCTTTTAATATTTCTCTTAACTTTCTATTTGTGATGTACTTTAAACCGGAATATGCTTTATAATACTCATCTCCTATGAGTTCCATTTCATCCTTATAAATATTTTTGATCAATTTTGAAATAAAGGTATGAAATACTAACCCGGCCTCTGAATTTACATCTTCCACAAAATCCCACTCCTTTAAAAACATAACCGCCCGCTGTAATCCCTCATCATATTTTATTGCCCCTCGATTTAGAATTAGGGGAACAACCTCTTTCGCAAATTCATTGGTTTGGTCAAGTTGAATAGACCTCATATCGCCTAAAGTGAGTAATTCTTCTTGATTTAATCTGTTTTTAATTCTTTTTGCCCTGCTTGGATCTGCCCACAGTCCACTGATATAATATGGGAATTTATCGTCAATAGTCTTGTTGTTCGCCGTTGAGATTATTCCACTCTCGGGGTTATATAAAAAAGGCATCTCCTCATAGGGCACCTTACCCCTCCAGTCATATTCACTGTTATTGCCCGGGCGCGGTAACATTGAAAAACCCTCTCTTCTTATTGGCACATGCACCGCGGGCCGCCACCCTATATTTCCTTCTACATCTCCATAAACTATATTCTGTCCGGGCACACCAAACAACTCCAAGGCGTTTGAGAAGTCATCCCAGTCTTTCATCGTAGTAAGGTTTACCCATGCATCCATTTCTGAAGTTACCCAATGCCCTGTCCATGCCATGCTCATTACCGTATTTCCATTTTTTAACAATGGGTGTATATCGCTAATGATCGGTCCGTGATGTGTTTCACGTATTATTATTGTGGTATCCTTGCCACCTTTAACTGAAATTGTTTCTTCTCTATCTTTTATACTCCTCCATTTATCGTCTTGCCTGTATTGTTTCTTGTTCTTCGGATTAATTTCTTCTATAAAAAAGTCAAGGTCGTCTACCATTGTGTTTGTAAACCCCCACGCGGTATTCTCATTCTGTCCAATAACTGGCATAGGAATCCCGGCTATACATACACCTGACACATTAAACCTTCCCCCTTTTAAATGGATCTCATACCACCTAGGTGGCTGAGTGTATGCCAGATGGGGGTCGTTAGCAAGGTACGGCTTACCAGTATCCGTCTTATCTCCAGATATCACCCAATTATTTGAACCAAGGTCTGCAGTTCTTTCACCAAAAAGATCCCTTAGTAAATACTCCTCTTTTATAACACTATCATAAAATGGCTTTAGGCTTTTTGTATTCCATTCAGCAATAGTGGGTAGGTCCGTTTCTTCTTTAGGCATTAGCTCTGCTAATTTTTCTTTTCCATAAAACGCCTCTATCGCACCAAATACTATCTCTGGTTTCCAGGATCCCGACATTTCATGTGCCATTAACCGGGCATACCCTGCTACGGTAACGGGGTTCCAATCAGGTGCCTTAAAGTTTAGAATTTTAAACTCGACCGGAGGGTCCTTTTCTATCTCATCTATTCTATAGTTTATTCCTTTGCAAAAGGCCTCAAATATGGCTCTGTTTTCGGGAGACATATTTTGGATAAGTTTTTTCGCAGTTTCATGTATTTTCCAAGTCCTTAAATAAATGTCTGTGCTTAAATATTTTTTACCTAAGACAGAAGCCAACTTCCCTTCGACCGCTAAAGAGACCATTGATAGCTGAAACATTCTATCTCTCGCCGCTATATAGCCAGCAGTGAAGAATAGGTCACCCTCATTGTCTGCAAACACATGTGGCACACCAAATTTATCGGTGTAAACATCAACCTTTTTTCCAAGAGGCAATAATATCTTTTGTCCTTCATATTGAGGAAGTGGATGGTCAAACCACCTGATCACCAATATAAATAACACTGTTAAAAAAAGAACAGCTGATAAAAAAACTTTATAAAACTGATTCATTTAAGACTCTTTTAATTAATTTAATTCTAGCACCTCAAACAAAATGTTTTTATCTGGGTCAAGGCTTAAGGTTGACCCCTCTGGGATCACAATTCTCTTTGGTGAGTTGTTTAGGTCTAGCCTCTTTTCTCTGGGGCCATCAAATGCGCTATACACAATGTCTAGAGGCATTTTGAATCCATCGTTATCCCACCAAATATCAATATAAACTTTATTTTTATATTTTTTTTGATTCATTTTCAAAATTGGCAGATCTGCTTTATAAAGGTAGTGGTTGAAAAACCAGTTCAGGTCCTTCCCCGTGTTCTCGTTTATCAAAGACACAAACTCTTTGGTTGATGTTTGGTTGTGAGGAAGGTCTTTGGGCATATGTAAGAATTCTTTTAAGCTTTCTTTTAATACCTCATAGCCTATAAGATATCTTAACATGTGCAATACAAACGCTCCTTTATAATAGACATCATTTCCCGAGCTGTGTTTTGCTGTTCCATGTGCTGCGGGAACTATGGGGAACTTATTTTTAATGCTTCCTCTAAATCGAGTATCTATAAAACTTTGCGCAGACTCAGGACCGTATTTGTCTTCTACGTAGATTGCCTCTGCATATGTATCAAAGCCTTCATGTATCCACATGTCTGACCAATCTGCAACACTTAGATAGTTACCCCACCACTCGTGGCCCGCTTCATGAAAAAGAATAAAGTCATATCCCAGTTTTGTTTTTTTATAGTTGTTACCATAGGCATTAATTGTTTGATGTTCCATTCCTGAATATGGTGTGTGAACCAGACCAAATTTTTCATCGATCCATGGGTATTCACCAAAGTATGACGAATAAAATTCCAAATGTTCTTCTGCCTCATTTAATAATGCCAAGCCCTCAGATTCTGCTTCGGGCAGTACATAGTAGGACAATAATAGCGGCTTATCGAAAAGGTAGGAGGTTTTTTCTATGGTACTAAAATTCCCAATCGTAACGTTTATATTATATGTGCTTATGGGGTATTTTGTTTTCCAGTGCCACTTAGACCATTTGTTCTTTTGCGATTCTACTGATTGCAACAACCCATTAGACACAGCCATTAAGGGGTCTGGCACGGTTATAAAAATATCAGCACCTCTTACCTTGTCGCTAGGGTGCTCTTTACAAGGGTACCAAATATGTGCACCATTTGCCTGACAAGATACCCCGACCCAGTGACTCCCGTCATCGCTTGTTTCCCACGTGAATCCACCATCCCACGGTGGATTAGAAGCCTCAGGGGGCTTCCCACTATATTTGATTTCAACCACATGATCAGAAAAAAGGCCAATATCAGGATTTTCTATTAATATTTTATTCTCTTGATGCTCGAAAGATAAGCTCATTCCATTTATAGAGGCACCTGAAACCACATACCCCTTTTTTAGGTCTATTTCTATTTGGTCTGTTTTTTGAAAAAGACTAAAGGTTATTTCTACTACTCCAGAAATTATTTTACGATAAGGGTCGACTTTAATATCTATTTTATAATAAGAGACATCCATGGCTTTTTGATTATCTGAGAGAATTCCACCGCTTTCCGTAGACGCCCTTACGAGACTAGCAACTACGATAAGCTGTAGAGCAAGGGCCTTCTTCATGTTCTTATTACTTCATATTGATACTGATATATTCCGGTTTCTTCTTCTACCGCAATCATTTTTTGGAAGTTCAATTTTAATTCTTCTGTAAGGTCTCCATCAAACAGGGGGACCCCCGCCCCAAACACATATGGGTGTGGTGTTATATACAAATGAGTGATGTGGTTTATAAACCTATAATATGTTTTTCCACCACCGGCTATAAAGCACCTATCATGTGATATACTTGATAAAATATCTTTAGGCTTTTGATCTCTAGATACAACCAGGACCTCTCTTCCACCTAGCTCACCAGGCAGGGTCTTAAAAGTGTTTGAACCCATAACAACAGGGTGTCCCGTGGTCTGTTTTTTAAAAAGGTGTAGGTCTTTTGACCACGCTGTTACCTCTAGGCTGTGCCTAGCAATAAACCCATCAACGGTTACCGCGGCTATAAGGATTACCTCTACAGGCATTATCCTTTATTCGTAGACCCTTGATGCTTTCCAGCTATTAAGTTCACCAAATGAGTTTTTTGCTTTGGTTTTGTTTTCGTGACCCTCCGCAAAAGAAAGGACGTTCACCATTTTTCTAGAGTCTTTGGAGAGTACTCTTTCTAAGTATGAAACAAGAAATTCCTTATCAAGAGCCCTTAAGGCTTCGATGGTTTTCTGGTCCCTCTTGTAGTCAGCTTCGTGCTCAAAAATCAGGGTCTTGAGCTTGGCCGCTCTTTCAGATATGCTCATTGGCTTTTTCTCTAGCTCTTCTATTGCTGAATCGATTAACTGTTGGTATGTCTCCTGATCCATTTCTCTTAGAAACTCAGGAGCTGTATCAATAAACGCATTAGCTCGCTTGTCTAGCTCGTCTGCGGGATAAACCCCTGACTGAATTAAAAAGTTAAGATAATAACTTTCATCTAAGCTTCTTGCGTATGACCAAACTATGTATCCTAATTGTTGATTGGTTCTCATTTCAGTATAAAAGGGCTGTTGGATAGCTTTACTAATTATATTTGATACTGCTCTTGTTTCAGGGGAGTCTTCACCTACATAATACTTTCTAAAAAAGCATGAATTGTTTACCAGCAGTTCATTGGTGTACTGAATGGTTTCAGGTCCTGAAAACTGCAGGTAAGAGATGTCATATGCGTGGGACCGTTCAATAGATTTTGTATTTGTCTTTCGATTAAATAACTGGACCGCTTTTCTTGCATCCGTTTCTTTAAAGTCGCCATATACCATTGCCTCTACAAAGGTCCTGCTATAAAGAGAATTACTATACTCCTTTAGCATCTTTAAAGAAGACTCTTTTACAACAGGAAGCGCATCTTCCCATGTGTATTTTATGCCGAACATAACATCAGAGCTAAGCTCTCTTGTTTGTTGATGTGCGTCAGATAGCGCAAAGTTCTCATAGTCACGAACAATTTTATCTTTTATTGCATCAAATTGTTCGTTTGTCACGGAAAAGTCAACCATATGGTCCAACATTAATTCGTATAGCTTCATTGCGGATTCTTTATATCCATTTACATCTAGCAATATTCCTTCGTAGCTATCTCTTATATTATAATTTAGACCTGCTTGCTTTGCGGGGTAACTAAGCTCATTAAGAGACTCTTTTACACAGGCAGCGTAAAGCCTTGAATAGACCCTATGCTGTATACTCATTTTATCTTTTGGCAACATGATCTTTAACCCAATAACCCCCTTGGGTCTAAGAAACTCATGGTCTTCACCAAAATATAACTTCACACCCGACTTGTCGATGATTGGGCTTGGAAAAACATTCTCTGCTAATTCTCTTTTTGGCACCGATGCCTTCTTTGGAATAAACGGATTCTCTTCTGCGACCATAAAATCATCATATACAATAGGTGTGCTGAGCTCTTTGTAAAGATCATCGTCTTCGGTATATGAATAGTTTATTTGAAAAAAGTGTTCTGTTTTATCTGTTGGTACGCCCTTGGAGCTTAGATAAACCATCATGTTTTCAATATTTAACTGGGATAAAAGATTATTATAGCTACCTGGTTTATCATCTCTGTATATATAATTTATTCGTCCCACATCAGAAATAGGATACATCATTGCTTCATTGGCGAGGTCCGTTGCTCTCCACATTCCTTCACCCTTGCTTGAATATATTTCATTCAGTGATGCCATTGAGCTTAGCTCATTAAAAACATGTGGCTGGTAACCCGAATCTTTCATTAGCTGTATATAACCAACAACTGATTTTAGAACATCTTTATACTGTTTAAGCCCAGCTTCGGTCAGACCAATTGATACGGTGGCAAGGCCAACCTCTTTTGACTCCTGCCTTGTTCCAGCGCTAAGCGTAAGAGCCCATCCTTTTTGTTTAAGGTGGGATAATAGGCTGCCTTTTCCTTCGTGCCCTAAGATGAAACCAAATTGACGACCCGGCTTACTTTCGTATTTATCTCTTGTGCTGGGAAGCTCAAAAAGAATATCCATCTTTCGTATGTCTTTGACAGGCTCTACATAAACCACCCTTAATGTTTTTTTACCCTCAATAATATTTGAATCATGAACATTTCTTGGAAGGTTGTGGTTTTCAACGGCTGAAAAGTGTTTTCTCGCCCACTGCTCCATTTCATCAAGGGAGTGCGTGCTTAACATGGCAAGCCCCATCCTGTTGGCGCTATAGTGTTCCCTGTAAAATTCTATGAGCTCCATTCTATCTATATCACCAAGTGTCTCAAGGTTTCCAATGTTAAATTTTGCAGCAGGGTGACTCTCATTTGCAAAGAGCCCACTCATCCTAAACTGTCTCCACCCATCGCTCATTATATTTTTTTGGTATTCAGAATTGACAGCATTCACCTCTCTTGCAGTGTACTCCTCGGTAAACAAGGGGCCGATAAAAAATTGAGAGAATCTATCTAAGGCGCCGTCGAAAGCATCAGGTAAAACCTGAAATTGATAATTTGTATGGTCTCTTGCTGTGTAAGCATTTGACATTCCCCCATTTGTCTTCAAGTAGGTGCTATACTCGTCCACATCTGGGTATTTTTCAGTTCCTAAGAAGAGCATGTGCTCAAGAAAATGGGAAAGACCTTCCCTATCCACGGGATCTTCATAGCTTCCAACCTCTACGGAAACTGAAGCTGCAGAAAGGTTAAAGCTTGGGTCAGAAAGTAAGTAAACTTTTAATCCGTTTTCTAAAACGAAGGTTCGAGCTTCAGACTTATCTAAGGGGTGTTGCATAATTTCCTTTTCAGATGTACACCCAAAAAAGGCTATCAAGAGCGAAATCGCTAGTTTGTTTTTCATTGTAATATCTCATTGTTAATTATGTGTCTAGGGCCTTGTCTATCATATAAACAAGGTGTTTCCTATGCGCCTTGGTGGGTTCATCAACGCCATTGAACCTAGATGCATATTTTTTTATCTTATTTAAGTTTTCGTAAGCAGACCCAACTGAAATATGGTCATATATAGCTTTTTTATTATGGACTATCATCACAAGCTGCTTCGTGTACTCCGTCTGAAGGTTTATCCTCATGCTATTAACATTTGAACCCGCATCCGCAGAGAAGCATGCGGTGGTGAGATCGCCCATCATTTGGGTAAGGCTATATTCATTACCATATAGTGCTGTGTCAGAAATTCTTTTTAAAACATTTACATGTAAAAGCTGTTTTAAAACCCCTCTTTGCATGCGCAATACCATATCAAGGACCTTGGGGTCTTTTGTTCCGCTCCAACCCCTTCGCTCCCATTGTAAATAACCATACATGTCTTCAGGAACCTTAAAGGCGTCGGGTGCAAATAAATAATTGTTCAAAAGGGTCATGGCCCACTTTTGCTCATCTTTTGGCACGGGCACAAAAGGTTTTTCTTTACCAACCTGACCAGCCATTGAGCGGTCCATATATACACCTCCAATATATCTAGATATGATCCTTGTACAGGTGGCATACTCACTATTTAGAATTGAAAAAGCACCTCTAAATCCATGGTATGAACTGCCAGGCTCTTCAAACTTATCAAGTAGGCTGGGGTAGAGAGACCTTATAATATCCATTCTTTGTTGTGCGTATCCAACTGCATCATCACTCATATCTGAGATCATGATACGCGGGTCAATTCCCCTTCCCGCGCTTCTCATGTCATCCGCATCATTTCCGTATCCATATTCATTTTTAGTTGATTTATTTAAAAGATCTTTTACTCTTTCTTTCTCATCTTCTGGATTATCAAGGCTTGGTGTATACCCATATTCAATGGCCCAAATATCATATGGCCCGGGTGTTGTTGTATAAAACTGTCCGTGATGTTTTGGGCTAGGCCCAACGTTTGATGTGTTATAATCCATGACAGAAGATGTTAAGCCAAGCGGCTCTGTTATATGCCTATCATGTATGTTTTTCAAACTATGTAATTGGCTAGAAAAGAAATTATGGCTAAGTCCCAGCGTATGACCAACCTCGTGAAGAGTGAGCCTCACTAGACTTTCATAAATAATTCTGTGTTGTTCTAGCTCTGAATAATCACCCACTGACTCAGCCACCATCATTCCAAAAAGGTTTCCCCTGTGCATTATTTCGCCTGCTTGGCACACATGGCTTCCGCTAACATCAATATCAGAACTAAATGTGTCGTATATCTTTTCATACTTGACCCTATTGGTGAAATAAACAAACTCTAACATTATATCAGCCCCTAAAATCTGACCGGTCCTTGGGTTAACAAAACTGGGCCCATAACCACCAAATGGTGGGGTTGGTGAAGATGTCCACCTTAATACATTATAACGAATATCCCCGGCATCCCATTCTGCATCATCAGGCTGGGTCTTAACCTCAACAGCGTTTATTAGCCCCGCCTTTTCAAATGCCTTGTTCCACGCCAAAACCCCCTCCTCAATTGCGCCCCTAAATTCATGAGGTGTTGTGTTTTCTATCCACCAAGTGATTGGCTCTATCACTTCGGATCGAGCTTGCCCCGGGTTCTTTTTTTCTAAGTTCCAACGATGTATCATATCGCGATAGGGGGTGGGATCATCGGCAGATGTCATGTCTGTGATCTGTGTTGCAAAATACCCAACCCTAGGATCTTCAAACCTTGGAATATAGTTGTTTTCTGGCATCTGGATAAAACTATGTTGAAGGGTAACATTTACAGACCTTGGGTCAGTAAGCCCCACATCTGAGCCCCAGTTGGTCGGTGTAGGGTTTGAATACACATACTGAACAATTAGGTCTGTATTCTCTGGGTAGTTGTTTAGAGAAAGATATTTGGTTCGTTCTTTGGCCAACCTGCCAATTTTAAACGGATTTTTGTTTTGACCTCCCGGCACAAACCCTCTGGTTATCTGATATAGCGCCTCCGACAAAAAAACATTATCAACGCCTATCAATACCTCGCCATCTTTTTCCGCAACAATATATGAGGCCGCTAATATAGCAGAGCTGACATTTGCACCCGCTGAACGATGAAGTGGGTTTTCTGGGTCAAAATACATGGAATTATTTTGTACTTCAAACTCAACCCTATTAAAATATCGATTGAGCTTTATAACCCTAGCTCCACCATAGCTACCCTTAAAAACTCCAGCATTAATTTGCCCATTTAAACCGTGGACAAAATGAATATATTCCTTATTAAGCTGGTCTTTTTTAACCAGCATGAAAAGTTTTCCATTTGTAGTATCTTGGTAAAGGGTAAGAAAACCTGGTATCTCTTTTTTATCTTTTAAGGCCTCCTCCATTGTCTTTTTCTTAGGCGGTTGTGATGGTTTTTGCGCACCCCCACCAGCTGGAGATTGATTTGGGCTTGGCTGCTGAGCAACAACAAAAGAAATAAAAGCTGCTACAATAAATGTTCTGGTCATTTTATTTTTTTTCCTTTTTTGGTATATATAGGTCTGTTATTGTCCCAGAGTAGACCTCTGAAGCGGCTGCAAAGGTTTCACCCAATGTTGGGTGAGGGTGAACTGTTAGGGCGATGTCTTCCACGTCTGCACCCATTTCAATTGCTAGAACCGCCTCTGATATAAGATCTCCAGCAGAGGGCCCAACGATCCCAGCACCCAAAACCTGTTTTGATTCTGGGTGAAATAATATTTTCGTTTTCCCTTGCGCCGCGTTGAGTATTAAGGCCTTACCGCTTGCGGCCCATGGAAACTCACCCTTCTCATAAGAAATGCCTTTTTCTTTTGCCTCTGATTCTGTTAGCCCCGCCCAAGCTATTTCAGGATCCGTGTATACAACGCTGGGAATAGCCCTGGCATCCATTGCTGCAGGATGACCACAGGCAACCTCCGCAGCGACCTTGCCCTCATGGGTGGCCTTATGTGCAAGCATTGGATTCCCCACAATATCACCAATTGCAAAAATGTTTTTTACAGATGTGCGTTGGTATACATCTACATCAATAAAACCATTATCATTGACTACTACGTCTGTTTGGTCAAGCTTTAAAACGTTCGTATTTGGCTTCCTGCCAACAGATATAAGAACTTGATCGAAGGTTTTCTCAACCCTATCTCCATTTTCATTTATAATTGAAACGCTTAACCCACTGTCTTCAAGTGCTGTAACGCTTTCTACTTTTGAAGACAACATAATGTTTTCAAATTGTTTGTTTAATTTTCTTTTTAAGGGTTTTACGATATCTGAATCTGCACCAGGGATAAGGTTTGGTAAAAACTCTACGACTGAGACTTTTGAACCAAGCGAAGAATATACCTGCCCCAACTCTAGTCCAATAACCCCACCCCCAACAACAAGAAGGGTTTCAGGTATAGTAACCAGGTCAAGGGCTGTCCGAGAAGTAAGTACCGAAGGGTGGTCTTTTGGAACCCCCGGAAGCATAGCTGCTGTTGAACCCGCAGCAATAATACACCTGTCAAACTCCACCTTTATATTACCTTCACCAACAGCAACAACAAGTTCTGAGTTTGATAGAAAGGTTGCTGTGCCATTTAGAACCTGAACCTTTCTAGCATTGGCGAGTTGCGAAATTCCTGTGTTTAACTGAGAAACTATTTTCTCTTTATAGGCCCGAACAGCATCAATATCAATTTTTGGTTCCTGAAATGAAACGCCGATCTTAGATAGGTGATCTGCTTCATCTATAACTTTTGAGATGTGAAGCAAGGCCTTTGAAGGAATACACCCCCTATTCAAACAAACCCCACCCAGGTGTTCGTCCCTATCAATCAACACAACTTTTTTACCAAGGTCCGCTGCTCTAAAGGCAGCCGCATATCCACCTGGACCAGACCCAATTACTGCTATATCATAGTTTTGTTTATTCGACACTGTCTACTCTTTAAAGATTTTTATGTCATTTAAAACCTGAGAAAACCTTTCTGAAAAAGCAGCTGCATAAGCACCGTCTATGACCCTGTGGTCATAGGAAATAGAAAATGGCATGATATAGCGTGCGGTAAACTCTTTTGTCTTCCGGTCATAGACTGGCTTCCACTCGCTTTTTGAAATACCCATTATAGCAACTTCGGGTGGATTTACTATTGGGGAGAAGTTTGTGCCCCCGATACCACCAAGGCTAGATATTGTAAACGTTCCACCACTCATATCATCAGGGTTTAATTTTTTTTCCCTTGCTCTTTCGCTTACATCCATCAGTTCTTTTGAAAGGTCCAAAACGCCTTTTTTATCTACATCTTTAACCACGGGAACAGTAAGGCCGTTTGGGGTATCAACAGCTATTCCAATATGATAATAGCTCTTAATGATCAAATTTTGACCTGTGTGGTCAAGGGAGCTGTTGAACCTAGGCATTTCTTTAAGAACAAGGGCAACTGCTTTCATTAGAAGAGGAAGGAAGGTCACCTTAACCCCTTTTTTAGCGCCGTCATCTTTTAGGTTCTTACGTAAGTTTTCTAGTTCGGTTATATCTGCATCGCCATATTGGGTTACGTGTGGGATTTCTTGCCAGGCTTGCTGAAGCCGCTCTCCAGTTATTTTATTAACTCTGGTTAACTTTTCAACCTCAACATTCCCCCAAGTAGAAAAATCTACTTCTTTTTTAACCCAGGAATGGGGACCTGATGACATCACCATTTGAAGTTTTATATAGGCATGAAGGTCGTCTTTTGTTATTCTTCCTTTTGGCCCTGAACCATTAATACTCTCTAGATTTATCCCTAACTCTCTCGATAGTCTTCTCACACCTGGAGACGCAAAAACCCCTCTGGTAGAAGGGGGCCGGGTTTCTAACAAAGAAGCTATATCTTGGATAGCGACCGATTCATCCTTTGGCTCTGGTTCCGGTGCTACAGCTTCTTCTTTTATTTGTTCACTTTGTTCTGGACCATCCGCTACCTCTATCTTTAAAAGTAGTTGTCCTGTGGTTACCTCATCCCCTGAAGAAATTAATACCTCAGAGATCGTACCAGAAACTTCAGATGGAATCTCCATGGATGCCTTGTCTGACTCTAATACTAGAATTGTATCATCCGGTGAAACAGTGTCTCCCAGTGCAACAGTAACCTCACTTACTTCAGCACCGTCTATACCCTCGCCTAGGTCTGGTAGTGTTATTTCCTTGATCATAGGTGTTTCCTAAACATTAATTGGGCTTGGCTTATTTGGGTCTAAGTTATACTTTTTCATAACTCTTTCAACAACGTCCATACCTAGGGACCCCTCAATGGCAAGAGCCCTTATGGTGGTTAAAACAATATAATATCTATCGACCTCGAAAAACTTACGAAGAGCTTCCCGGGTTTCGCTACGCCCGAACCCATCTGTTCCTAGTGAGTAATACGGGCCGGGAACGTAGGGCCCAATTTGTTCTGAAACCATTTTAACATAATCAGACACTGCAATGGTCGGGACCTTGTTCTTGCTTAAAGACTCTTCAAGGTGCGACCTCTTTAGTTGCTTGTCCGAATTCATAAGGTTCCACCTTTCAACCTCCTCAGCGTCTCTGCGCAACTCGCTAAAGCTTGTAACGTTCCAAACCCCGGGTTCTACACCCCAGTCTTTCTTTAAGAGATCTGCTGCTGCTAAGGCTTCTCCCATTAGTGGGCCACTACCCAGTAGCCTTACCGTTGGATTCTCTGTGCTTTGAATTTTATATAGGCCTTTTATAATATCATTATTAGATTCGTCTGGTATCGGGGGATGAATATAGTTTTCATTTTCAAGAGTTAGATAATAGACAACATCCTTATCTTCCTCTACCATTTCTTGCATGCCTCGATGAACAACAACAGCTAGCTCGTAAGCATATGCAAGATCATATGCCTTTATATTCGGTGTTGACGCCGCTGCTAAATGGCTATGCCCATCCTGGTGCTGAAGACCCTCTCCGTTTAAAGTTGTCCTGCCAGCAGTTCCGCCAAGCAGAAACCCTCTAGCGCGCATATCACCTGCCGCCCAAATAAGATCCCAAACCCTTTGAAAACCAAACATTGAATAATATATATAAAAGGGGATCATGTGTATACCGTGGTTGCTATAGCTCATACCAGCAGCGATGAAAGAGGATATCGCCCCAGCCTCATTGATTCCCTCTTCAAGAATCTGTCCATTCTTTGCTTCTTTATAATAGAGAAACTGGTCGGAGTCTACAGGATCGTATAACTGACCACCATGTGCATATATTCCCAGCTGCCTGAAAAGGGGGTCCATACCAAAAGTTCTGGCTTCGTCAGGAACAATTGGCACTATGTTTTTACCTATGGTTTTGTCCTTTGTCAAGATGGTCAATAGCCTAATAAATGACATTGTTGTAGATATAGCCCGATTTCCCGTTCCTACTAACATCTCTTCAAATATCGACAGGTCGGGGACATCAACAGGGGCGGGTGCATTAACTCT
This sequence comes from uncultured Fidelibacterota bacterium, assembly GCA_902562835.1. Classification (GTDB taxonomy): domain Bacteria; phylum Fidelibacterota; class Marinisomatia; order Marinisomatales; family UBA1611; genus CACEUX01. The sequence continues at coordinate 87,841 of CACEUX010000001.1, read as the reverse complement.
TTCTGGTAAAAAGCCACCTAGGTTTTTTCTTTTTTCAAGTAAATAATTATATTCTTTTGAATCCTCTGAAAATCTGTAGAACGGAGCCTTACTAGCCTCCTCATCTGTTAGTGGAACTTTAAACCTATCTCTAAAATACAGAAGTTCATCTTCATTGAGCTTTTTTTGGTTGTGAGTGATATTTCGCCCCTCCCCCGCTTCACCAAGACCATAGCCTTTTATTGTTCTGGCCAAAATAACAGTTGGAGCCCCCTTATGATTGATCGCTTCTTGATATGCCGCATACATTTTTACCGGGTCATGCCCCCCCAGTTTCATTCTCTCGAGATCTTCATCTGTTATGTGTGATACAAGTTTTAAAAGTTCTGGATATTTACCGAAGAAGTGTTCACGCATATAGGCGCCACCTTCGACAATATATTTTAAGAGGTCGCCATCTACAACCTCTTCGGTTCTTTTTAGAAACATTCCTGTCCTGTCTTTTTCAAACAAATCATCCCACTCAGAGCCCCAGAGAACCTTTATCACATTCCAACCAGCCCCCCTAAAAGCACCCTCAAGCTCTTGGACCACCTTAGAGTTTCCCCTAACGGGCCCATCCAGTCTTTGCAGATTGCAGTTTACCACAAAAATAAGATTATCAAGGCTTTCTCTACTTGCGAGAGTTAGAGCTCCCGTTGATTCGGGTTCATCCATTTCTCCGTCTCCCAGAAAAGCAAAGACTTTTCTACCCGTATCTTCAACGAAACCCCGATCATCCATATAGCGCATAAACCGAGCTTGATAAATAGCCATTAAAGGGCCAAGACCCATAGAAACTGTTGCAAACTGCCAGAATTCAGGCATTAAATATGGGTGTGGATATGATGAGAGCCCCCCGCCTTCAGATAGTTCACGACGAAAATTATGCAGGTTCTCTTTTGATAATCGCTTTTCTAGAAAAGCGCGGGCATAGATACCCGGTGATGCGTGACCTTGAAAGAAGACCATGTCTTGGCCAGAGGGGTGGGCTGCGCCTTTTAGAATATGATTATATGCAACCTCATAAAGGGTTGCCGCTGATGCATATGTTGAAATGTGACCACCAATACCAGGGGTTTCTTTATTGGCCTTTGTAACCATTGCCATCGCATTCCACCTTATTATGGATTTTATTTTACGCTCGAGTTCTCTGTCTCCAGGGTACTTGGGTTCCTGTCCTGGTAGGATTGTATTAGAGAATGGCGTTGATGTGTTGAAGGGTAGGCGAGCACCTTTAGATTGGGCAAAGCCTATAAGGGTTTCTAAAAGGAACCGAGTACGCTCGTACCCATGTTCCTCAAGCGCATCTTCAATGGACTCGATCCACTCTTGTGTTTCCTGTGGGTCTTGATCTTTATAGCCGACTGTCATAGGTAATTAATAATTAAAGTTATATTCCGAGCCCAAAATTTAAGCTGATAACAATAGTTATCCATAACCAGTTGACACTTTTTAAACCTGTATCTCTTTCCAATCGCCCTGGCACACTTTCCATGTCATTATAGCTGCAAAAAGACCCATGTAAATGGGGAACAACAACCATAGTGTTTTAAATCCCAGCTGGAGAACAACGCCAAGCAAATAACTTCCAAGGACAATAACGATCCACGTTAGACACGATTCGACAACCGCAGGGAAGACAGTGTTTCCCGCTCCAGATAGGGCAAACCAAAGCACAAAGCCAATTGCATCTAAGAACTGAACCGCGCCAATCATCTGTAATCCAAACAGTCCTATTTGTATGATCTCAGGGTCGTTAGTAAAAACCATTAGGTATTGTTTAGGTATCAGAATAAATGAAAGCCCCATTGTTGCCATAATATATTGTGCAAGCCTAATTGATTCTTTAATACTGGTTTCAGACTTGTCAGGTCTTTTCTCTCCTAAATATTTACTAACCAACGTTGAGCATGCCTGACCAACACCCAACGCCGGCATAAAGGAGGCATGCATAATGGTAAATAGCAGTTGTGTTGTTGCTAGCTCTACTAAACCAATCATACCAACGATCTTATAGAACATTCCCCATCCAACAGCAATAAGGCCTTCTTGCATGCCAAGGGGCAGGGCCAACCTTAGTTGCCGAGCCATCATTATTTGGTCAAAAGAAAAGGAAAAAACAGAGAATCTGTTTTTTATATCCTTTGAAAAAAGGTATAGTGTGTAGTGGGTCGCCATCCAGATCGAGGCGACCACAGTTGATATTGCAGCCCCCTTTACTCCGAGAGCTGGAAATTCCGTCCATTGCCATAGATATGATAGAAATGAAAAACCTGGGGCAACATCATTAAGAAAGTTTTTTACACCCTCAGAGCCATATATTAATCCAGCGTTTAAATAAACATTAAGCAGGTTGCTTACAATCGTAACTGTCATATGGATTTTTGTTTTCTCTACACCGGTATAAAACCCTTGAAAAACAAAGCTGTATGCTGAGAAAACAAGACTTATAAAAACAATGGACGTGTATTGAGTCGCTAGTGGAGTAGCAACTACATCATTCACAAAAAAAGGAACAATGTTACCAACAAACATCCACCCAAGAAAAGAGACTGGAAGTGCGTAGGCAGTTGCCATAACAAGGCCATTATGAAAGGCCGTCCCAGACTGCCTTTCTAAGCCCTGACCCAACCTTCTAGATGCAACCGTTTGTACAGCCATTCTTACGCCAAGTGCAAGGCTTAAAACACCCCAGAACATCATTCCACCCATTCCCGTCGCCGCCAACGCTCCAGCACCAAGTCTTCCAACCATAGCAACATCAAACACACTCATGAGAACCCTGCTTAGGTTACTTAAAATCACAGGGTAGGCTATACGAAAAACTTCTTTGGAGATGTTTTTGTCTTGCGGGAATATGAACTTAAACACTTCTAAAGAGGATCAATCGGTATGTTGCTATCTAATAGAAGTTGTTTGGTCTTGCTGCAGACCGGAGCCGAGGTTAGCACCGATACTCGCTTATCTTTCTCTACCTTGTTGATCTTTTTTACCATTTCTAAAATTTTCATGCCGTCTTTCATTATTATCCGGCTTTTTCGATTGATAACAATATAAATATAGTTTGGTTTTCCTTGTCTTAGGTCTACTCTTGGGAAGAGATTATATTGTGTGGGGTCAATTTTTTTCATTTTAGATTAAACGCATGTTGAAAATTAGATTATTGTTTTGGTTGAAGCAGGTATGAATATTAAATACTCGGAGGCTGTGATGCGTGCAAAAGAATACGGCGAGCCGATTCTGGCCCTGGAGTCAACTATTATATCTCACGGAATGTCTTTTCCGGAAAACCTCAATTTTGCAAAAAAAGCAGAGGGTCTCTGTCGCGAAAGTGGCGTTGTGCCCGCTACTATTGCTGTTATTGATGGAGTTCCGCACGTTGGGCTAGAGCGTGAACAGTTAGAAAAAGTTTCACGCTCAGATAATATTAAAAAAGTATCTATAGGTGCGCTTGGCTTATCTATTGCCAAGGGGTGGAGTGGCGCAACAACGGTATCTTCTACTGCACACATTGCAAGTCTTGCTGAGATACCCGTCTTTTCAACCGGGGGTATTGGCGGGGTTCATAGAGATGCTGAACTAACCTTTGATATTTCCCAAGACCTTATTACCCTATCACAAACCCCCATTGTTGTTATTGCATCTGGGGCAAAATCAATTTTAGACATCCCGAAGACCGTTGAGCTTTTAGAGACACTTAGCATTACTACAGTAGGTTATAACACAAAAGAGTTCCCTTCTTTTTATTCAAGGGTGTCTGGGGTCCCGATTGATGAGGTTGAATCACCAAAAGACATTATAAAGATATTTAACACAAATAAGAGCCTAAGACATAGCTCTGCAACTCTCGTTGCGAACCCCATTCCAGCTAAAAGTGAAATACCCAAAAAGGAAATAGAGGAGTTCATTGAAAGCGCGCTGGTCCAGCTATCAAAACAGGAAATTCGGGGAAAAGAAGTGACCCCATTTATCCTGAAGTATATTGCAAAAAAAACAGGAGGTAGGAGCCTGGAAGCAAATATTGCACTTGCCTTAAATAATGTGGCGCTCGGTATAGAAGTAGCAAAAATGATGAGCTGAGTATGCCTTTTTGTCCAAAGTTTACCCCTGGCACTATTTTTGAAGGTTACCGGTAAAAAGACTGAATTATGAAACATATACAAAAACTAATGGCAAGGTATCCATTAATGAGCATTTTGTTAATTTTCCCATTTACGCTTATTTTGATTCTCACTGTTTTTTCTATGATTATAAAAATAGTTATTCCTACAGTTTTAGCCTTGTGGCTTGCGGGATGGGTTTATGGGGCTGTGGTAAGAGAGGCCTGGGAGAGAAACCTTTCAGAGCCTTTCTGGTTTGTGCGCTATCGAAACTTTTCTGGATAATCGTTTCTAGCAAAAACCTTTACCCCTATATAATGCCATACTGGAGAAATCAACCCAACCGACTCAGAAGCAATAAATGAAGACGGCTCCATACCGCTAAACAAGCCTGGGCCGACCGTGTGTACAATCACCCCCTCAAGGTTCTTGATCTGGTTGTAAATGTTTGACATATCAGGAAATGTGGGCAGGTATGACGTGGGCGTCTGCCCCATTAAAAAGTTATACCCAGATTGATTTACGTGGTCCATAACACACACAGGTCCATTATCTGGTTTTAGCCGGTCCAGTATTGTTATAGACTCAATTTTAAACTTTTTTTTCAACCCTATAAAGCTTTGAGGGTTTATTGAGACCTCTGAAAATTCCTCTGGAACAATCATTTCGCTATTGCCCTGATCGTAAACAGTGTGTCCAAGGATAGAGATTTTTCTTGTGTACTTTTTTGGTTGGTATAACCCGTATAACACTAAATTCATACTATTAAAATCTAATATTAATTTGAAATATCTTATCTCTATCTTTTTTTTATTTATTTCCTTAAATGGGCAATGAGCCCTATGAGGAAACCCGTCATTGCCGGTCGGCAATTCTGATAAAGGAGTAGGTTTATGGGCGGGACAAGTGATGTTCAACCTAGACAATGCTAACCAACACATAGACTGGTGGCATGAAGCTCTACCAGGGTCAGGTGAAGGTTTTGACCATAGTGGCACCCTGACTAGCGTTATGCTTTCCCCTGCCGTTACCATTGGGCTCTCAAATTATTGGAACATGACCATATCACAAACCCTTGGGAACAGGGTCATGACCTGGGATGGAGATAGCACAACTATTCACCATCGAAACGAAAGCAGTCTTTCTAACTTTGTGAATGCGGCTGGAGGGATCCTTGGAGATACTAGGGTTTTGTTTCGATATCTTTTTTTTAATGATGGGCAGGGGGCAGGGAAGCGGGTTTTTTTTGGCGGGGGTTTCATTCTTCCATCTAAAAACACGCTTACCTCTGATCCTTTCTTTTTAAGCGGAGAGGAGGTGGTGGAACATCGACACTTTAGCCTAAGCGAAGGTGCCCATAAAGGAGTGCTTGAAATGCAATACTATAAAAAACGCGACACGAATCCAGTCTTTGTTGGCGGGTCAATGACCACGGAGATTCCATTTGGCGAAAATGAGCATGGATTTCAAGCATCACAACTCTATGATGGGTCCCTAACGGTTTTGTCAAAAAAGATACAGAAAATAAACGCATCTATAAGCGGCAACATCCTTTTAAGACACACAACCCAGGCATACTGGAATGGGAAAAGAGCCCCTAACTCGAGGGCGCTTATTTTGTCATTTGGTGGTGGGGTGTTAAGAAATATAAAAATGGGCGGTTTTGGTATTGGTCTCCAAAGGTCTGTATTTCTCTTTGGTGGACTTTCTGATACGGAGTCTGAAGACATTGACCAGAGAATAAGCGGCTGGCAAATAACCCTTAGTTATCGCCGGGTCCTAGATTTTGTTATTCCCTGGCTAGATCCCTTGGAAGGTTTATAGACAAACTTATACGGAGTCTGATTTATTTCCTTGCTCCAAACAAAGCCCTACCAACTCTAACCATTGTTGACCCCTCCTCTACTGCGATTTGATAGTCTCCGCTCATACCCATTGAGAGCTCTTTTAATTGGTTATGTCCAAGGCGGTTGTTTAGATCGGTTTGCAACTCTTTGAGTTTTTTAAATGCACCCCTGATTTTTACTTTATCTGTTGTCATGGGACCAACTGTCATTAAACCATCTACACGAACAGACTCTTCATCAAAACACCTTAGCATCTCATCAATTTCATTTGTTAAGAAACCATGTTTTTGCATTTCGTCACTTGTGTTTATTTCCAACAGGACAGGAACTGTTTTGTTTGACTTTAAAGCTTGGTTTGATATTTTTTTTATTAACCTTAAAGAATCAACAGAGTCTACTGTATCAAAAAGCTCAATACATTTTTTTACTTTATTTGTTTGAAGGTGTCCTATAAATCTTTTTGTCATACTCGGCATTTTTTCAAAAGATCTAAATTTTTGCATAGCCTCTTGCACCCTGTTTTCCCCAATAGAGACAACCCCCTCATTGTAAACCTCTTGAATTACGGAAAAAGGGTGTGTTTTTGTTACTGCAACAATCTCCACTGCGTGATCAGGTTGGCAGGGGTTTTGGGCCGCTCTTATATTAGAAAGTATTTCTTCAAGTGCCTCTGTGTTTACCATATTTAATCACTGGAGGTTATTTCGTCTTTTTTATCTTCTGTCGAATCATCGTTTTTGGCGGGGGTTGCGTCTTCGCTTATCACCCTAGTAATTGATGAAATACTTGCTCCATCATCTAACTTAACAAGCTTAACGCCTTGTGTAACTCGCCCAATTGTTCGTATGTCTCCAACGGGCTGTCTCATTAAAACGCCTGAATCTGTTATTATAATTAAGTCATCGGAATCAACAACCTCCATTATATTAACCATTTTGCCTGTTTTATCAGTACACCGCATGGTCATTACACCTTTCCCACCACGAGTCTGGGTTCTGTATTGAATAATGTCTGTGCGCTTACCCATTCCCTTTTCGGTGGCAACAAGTATTGTTCCTTCTCTTCTTACAACAAGCATTCCAACAACGTGATCATCTTTAGAACCAAGTGTTATTCCCTTAACACCCATGGTCTTTCGACCACTTGGGCGAATGTCGCTTTCGGAAAACCTTATGGACTTTCCTTCGCTTGTACCCAACAGGATATCGTGGTGTCCATTTGTAATTCTTGCTTCTATAAGCTTATCATTTTCCCGAATTTCTATTGCGTATATACCGCCCTTACGTGGTTTTCCATAAGCAGATAGCACGGTTTTCTTAACAACCCCATTGCGCGTTGCCATGACTATATAGTGGTTATCATCAAACTCTTTAACACTAACAAACGCCTCTACTTTTTCACCAGGATTACACCCAATAAGGTTAACAATTGCTCTTCCTCTTGCAGCGCGACCTCCCTGAGGAATGTCGTACACCTTAAGCCAGTAGCACTTTCCTTGGTCAGTGAAAAAAAGCATATAGTTGTGAGTATTTGCAATGAAAAGGTGTTCTACAAAGTCCTCTTCTTTGCTCATAGCGCCTTGAACTCCCCGACCTCCACGTCGTTGTGTTCTATAGGTGTTTAGTGCTGTTCGTTTTATATATCCTTGATGGGTAATTGTTAGCACCACCTCTTCTTCGGCAATCATGTCTTCCATTGAAAAATCAGAGTCTACAGGAACAATTTCTGTTCTACGCTCATCTCCATATTGATCTCGAACCTCTAAAAGCTCAGACTTTATAATATCCATCCGTTGGCTTTTGCTTTCTAAAATACCTCTTAAGTGAGCAATGTGCTGGATGAGCTCTTTATATTCTTTTACAACCTTATCTACCTCTAACCCCGTAAGGCGCTGTAGTCTCATGTCCAAAATTGCCTGGGACTGAATCTCTGTTAGATTAAAACCATTCATCAATCCCTCTTTAGCCATGACAGGATCTTTGCTTTCTCTGATAATTGAAATCACCTCGTCGATATTATCTAGGGCAATTTTTAACCCCTCAAGAATATGTGCTCTGGCCTCAGCTTCTCGAAGCTCAAACTCGGTCCGCCTAACCACAACATCATGGCGGAAGTCTATAAAATGCTGGAGCACGGTCTTTAAGCTCATTATTTTTGGTATACCGTTTACCAAGGCAAGGAGTATAATACCAAAGGTGTCCTGAAGCTGTGTGTGTTTATAAAGCTGGTTTAATATCACCTCTGGCACAGCATCTCGTTTTGTTTCAATCACAACCCTTATACCATCTTTATCTGATTCATCCCTTAAATCTGTAATTCCTTGAACTTTTTTATCTCTGACCAGGTCTGCAATTTTTTCAACTAAATTAGCCTTATTAGTTTGATATGCAACCTCTGTTATTACAATACTGTCTTTGCCGTTCTTATTAGACTCTATATGAGCGCGGGCACGCATTTTTATTTTTCCGCGACCAGTTTCATAAGCCTCCTTTAGTCCATCCATCCCTAAAATAAGACCGGCCGTGGGAAAGTCGGGTCCATTTATATGCTCCATTAGCTCATCTGTTAAAATATCGGGCTTTTCTATTAACGCGACAATGCCATTAACAAGTTCCATCAGGTTGTGCGGGGGGATTTTGGTTGCCATTCCTACAGCAATACCCTCTGACCCGTTGATTAACAATGTTGGAACAGAGGAAGGTAAAACAGAGGGTTCTTTCAGGGTTTCATCAAAGTTTGGCTCCCAATCAACTGTGTCTTTATCGAGGTCTTTGAGCATCTCACTGGACAATTTTGTCATTCGAGACTCAGTGTATCTCATAGCAGCTGCATTATCGCCATCAATAGAGCCAAAGTTTCCTTGGCCATCCACAAGCTCATACCTCATAGAAAAATCTTGAGCCATACGAACCAGGGCATCATAAACCGAACTGTCACCATGCGGGTGATACTTACCTAAAACATCTCCGACTATTCTTGCAGATTTTTTATAAGGCCTGTTCCAGCTTGATCCAAGCTCACTCATGCCATACAATATTCTTCTATGCACGGGCTTAAGACCGTCTCGAACATCTGGAAGTGCCCTTGAAACTATTACAGACATAGAGTAATTGAGGTAGCTTTCTCTCATTTCATCAACAATATCCCTTGGAAGGGTGTTGTCTCTATTAAAATCAACCATTTAATACTCCCCGAGTTTTAAACATCAAGATTTACAACAAATTTTGCATTTTTTTCTATAAACGTTCTACGCGCCTCTACATCGCTTCCCATCAGATTTTGGAATGTTTCTGCCGCTTCTGCTGCGCTTTCAACCGTAACCTGCATTAAGGTCCTTCGTTCTGGATCCATGGTGGTTTCCCAAAGCTGGCCAGGGTTCATTTCACCAAGGCCTTTGTAGCGCTGGATAGAGACCTTCGTGTTCTTGTTTTCCTTTTCCATTCTTTCAATCATTAAATCTCTTTCGTTGTCGTCATATGCGTAGTTTTCTTTTTTACCTTGCGCTACACGATAAAGAGGAGGTAGGGCAAGATATAAATATCCCCCATCAATTATCTCTTTCATCTTTCTATAGAAAAAAGTTAATAAGAGCGTTCGAATATGTGAGCCGTCCACATCGGCATCTGTCATAATAATTATTTTATGATATCTCAGTTTTTCAACATCAAAGTCTCCAGCGGACCTTTCCCCTTCCTCATCAAGAGAGCCACCAAACCCAGCGCCAAGCGCAGTAATCATTGATTGTACTTCATTGTTTGAAAGGAGCTTATCTATTCTAGCCTTTTCAGAGTTAATCACCTTACCTCGCAATGGTAGGATCGCTTGTGTTTTTCGGTCACGCCCCTGTTTGGCTGACCCCCCTGCAGAGTCACCCTCAACAAGGTATAATTCGCAAAAACTGGGGTCTCTGTTTGAACAATCTGCAAGCTTTCCAGGTAGAGACGAGCCACCTAGTGCGCTTTTTCTACGAATAAGCTCTCTGGCTTTTTTTGCTGCGTTTCTACTTCGAGCTGCCAATAAGGCTTTTTCAATGACCTTTCTTCCAATAGATGGGTTTTGTTCTAAAAAGTCTAGAATGCCTTCATATACAACCTTGTCCACAACCCCCTTTACATCACCATTGCCGAGTTTTGTTTTTGTTTGCCCCTCAAACTGTGGTTCGGCCACCTTGATGCTTAATATTGCCGTCAGCCCTTCTTTGAAGTCCTCACCAGTAAGAGATATTTTTTCATTTTTCTTTGCCTTAATCAAGTTGTTTTTGGATGCATGATTATTCATCGCCCTTGTTAGCGCAGAGCGAAAACCAGAAAGATGTGTCCCTCCCTCAATCGTGTTTATGTTATTTACAAAAGTAAGTATGTTATCATTATATGAGTTGCTATACCGAAGGGCAACATCGACGGGCACCTCCCCACTATCATTACTCACTGTAATTACCTTGTTGTGTAGCGGATTGTTTTGTTCATCAAGGTATTTAACAAAGTCGCTTAAGCCCCCTTTAAACTTGAAAGAGTCAGTTTCGCCATCATCTACTCTTTTGTCTTGTAATACTATTTCTAAGCCACTGTTTAGATAGGCCAACTCTCTTAACCTTTCTGCTATTATATCATATTCAAATTTTGTTACTTTAAAAATTGACCTATCTGGAAAAAAACAGACCCTTGTTCCTGTTTTTTTTGCCTTGCCAGTTACCTTGAGCTTGTTTTGTGGGTCGCCTATCTTATAGTCCTGGCGATGTATTTTCCCATCTCGCTTTACCTCAACCCACAACCATTCTGATAGAGCGTTAACCACAGAAACCCCCACACCATGCAAGCCTCCTGAAACCTTGTATGAGCCCTTATCAAATTTTCCACCTGCATGTAAGACCGTCATCACAACCTCTACGGCTGGTTTTTTTTCTTCCCTATGCATGTCTACTGGAATACCACGACCATTATCATCAACAGTGACAGACCCGTCTGCATTAAAGGTTACTACTACCTTATTGCAATATCCGGCTAGAGCCTCATCAATTGAGTTGTCAACCACTTCATATATAAGGTGGTGCAGGCCTCTTTTCCCAACATCACCTATATACATCGCTGGGCGCTTTCTTACCGCCTCTAAACCCTCTAAGACCTTGATGCTTTCTGCGCTATATTGTTTTTGGTTTTCTAAGCTCATACGAATCGAATATCCTTTATAATTTTTTTATCTAGCTTTTTGTTTAGTTTTTCGAGTATTTGAGGTTTTTGCAGCTGAAGTTCTTGGCTCCAGGCAGAGTTTTTTGTTTTGATAGAAAGAACCCCATTTTCAACAGAAACAGGCTCTGAATTGCTGTTTATACTTTCTCCAACAACCTCCGGCCATAGGTCTACAGCCCGCTGTTGATCGAGGCCTTTTTGTAGTCCACTAGATTTAATCAGGTTTTTTAAGGCGACACCTATGTGCTGCATTTTCTTTCCAGGTGGTGGGTCTTTACTTCTTTGTGACCTAATAACATTCCACTGTTTTCAAGGTTTACCATATCTGTTGTTGTGATAATTGTTTGAGTGGTGTCTTCCCACTCTCTGTCCATTATATGGAAAAGGGTTACCAATCCCCTATTCCGTTCTAGGTCAAGCTTTGCAAAAAGATCATCTAATAACAATATTGGGCGCCTTCCTGTTTTTTCTTTTATATAAACAGCTTCTGCAAGCTTTAGAAACACAAGGCATAGTTTATGCTCTCCCTGTGAACCGTGGTTTCTAAGGTTTTTACCTTGCCATTGTATACCCATTTCATCACGATGTGGGCCAAAGGTCGTTCTTCCAAGCCTTATGTCTTTTTCCTGTGTTTTTTTTAGTTCTTCACCATACCCACTGGGGCCTAGTTTTTTATCAATGTATAGAAGGTCTATTTCGAGCGGCTCTTTATTTTTCTTCAACAGCCATTGGAGAGATAAGCTAAAACCCCTCATGAATTCAGCTCGTTTTGCCCAAAGCAAGGCCCCTACCTGCGACAGTTGCTCGTTCCAGCTTTCTATTTCCCTAAGGCTCGTTTTGCCTTCGTTTATTCCTTGAATTGTAGCGTTGCGCTGTTTTATAACGCGGCCATATTTCTGAAGCGTGTCTAAATATGTGGTGTCTGTTACACAGAAAACTTTATCAAAAAATTGCCGCCTATTTTCCGGGCCACCTTTCGTTATGCTCTGTTCTTCCGGAGAAAGGACAACAACGCTGTTTTTTCCTATTAATTCTTTCCTGTTAGATATAAGCTTTCCATTTAGCTTGATTTTTTGACCAGAAACCAAATCATACTGGGCGGCAACAGTGTCGCTCCTACCCCCAGAGAAAAAAGTTCCTTTTAAAACGAAGCGTTTATCACCGTTTCTGATCAGTGTTTTTTGTCTGTGCGTCCTAAAACTTTTACCAATAGAAAGGGTGTGTATTGCCTCTAAAACAGAGGTTTTTCCAGAGCCGTTATCTCCCCAAAACACCGTTACCCCTTTGCAAAAGTCAAATTCCTTATTTTTGTGGTTACGAAAGGAAGAAAGATAAAGGGTTGATATAGACAAAAGCGCTTGGTCTGCTCATAATTAATCATTGAGTCGAATGGGCATAAGAAGCATGATGCTTTCTGTGTGTTCTTCTAACTCAACGGGACTAAAGAGTGCGGCACCAACAGGGGTGCTTAAATCAACCACTACTACCTTCCCTTGTGTGTGGGTAACAATATCTTTTAAGTATTCTGCATTATAACCAATTGTAATAGGGTCTCCGTCATATTCTGCCTTGATTGTCTCTTGTGCTTTTGAAGATTTTTCTGGGTCTTCTGTAGAGATGAGACATAGGTCCTTACTTAAAGACAGGGCAACTTGGTGGGTTGCTTTGTTTGAAAAGATTGCAACTCTTCGAATTGAGCCTAATAGGGATTCCTTTTCAATTTTGAGTCTTTTATTGTTTTCTTTTGGTATAACGCTCTCATAATTTGGAAAAGCTTCATCAATAACCCTTGTCAGAACGTGGTCGTTCCCAACCCTTGCACCAAGGTGACTTTCTGCAATATACAACTCGACATCGTCTTCTAAAGTTTGGGAAGACATATAAGATAAAAATTTCTTTGGAACTATTAAATCTCCTTCAAAACTGTCAGACCCATAGTCTGTTCGAGTGTGTTTAACAAGTCTATGGCCATCTGTAGACACAGCTGAAATTGCTGACCTAGAAACTCGAAAGAGGACACCGGTTAATGCTGGTTTAAGCTCGTCTTTGCTAACGGCAAAAGCTGTTGTGTTTATTATATCTTTCAGGGTTTTTCCTGGAATAGACATTTTTTGGGGTGATTTTTGACTTGGTGTAGCCGGAAACTCTTCTGGCGACTTGGCCATTAGGTCATATTTACCAAGGTCTGTTTCAATGGTTGTCTTGTTTTTTTCATCAACGGTTATGGTTAGCCTGGCCTCTGGCAACTCACTGGTTATGTCTAAGAGCGTTTTTAAAGGAAGCGCTGTAATGCCACCTTCTTCAAGGCTAGAAGGTATTTCAACCTCAATGGTTAGTTCCAAGTCAGTTGCTCTTAGTGTTGTCTTTTCCTCTTTTGACTCAATTAAAACACAACCAAGTATCGGTAGGGTGGATCTTGTTGGGGAGGCCTTTGATAACTTTTGTAAGGCCTGCTGAAGTTCGGTTTTGGATGTAGAAAATCTCATGTAAGAAATAACTATAAGACCAGTCTTCAACGCTAACTTTTTTTATGCTACTGGTCATATCAAAAATACCAAATTGGTACTTTTATTAAAAAGGTTTTTAAGTCCTATTTTGATTTAAAAATATAGTTTGTTAGAAAGGATGCCTTAGTCTTTTACAAGAAAAACTGGGACCTTTTTCGCTTTGCCCTTAACCCTTATGGGGTCAAGAGTTGAAAAGGAATATGTTGCACTTGCCTCCTCGTAGACCGTTTTAGATACAAGTATTTCCCCTGGTCCTGCAGCAGCACATAACCTTGATGCGACATTTACAGTGTCCCCAATTACTGTATAGTCCATCATGTCCCGAGATCCTATATTGCCCGAAACCACTAAACCATTATTAATACCGGCCCCCACCAAAATCGGGAGCTCTTTTCTTTTCTTTCTTTCAAGGTTTAGCTGTTTAATTCTTTCCTGCATTTCAATTGCTGTCTGAACCGCCCTGTTTGTATCATCGCTTCCCGATAGTGGCGCGCCATATAACACCATTAACTCATCTCCAATTATTTTATCAAGAGTCCCGTTGTTTTTAAAAACAATATCAATCATATCAGAAAAATATTCATTGAGCGTTGTTACAACTCTTTCTGGCTTCATGTTTTCAGACATTGATGTAAAACCTCTTATATCTGTAAATAGAATCGTAACCTCGCGTTGTTCGCCGCCCAGGTTTAGTTTTGCATCGTCATCCAACAACTCATCGACAACCTGTTTTGAAACATATCTTTTAAATGTGTTTTTAACTTTGCTAACGTCTGAAATATCTTCGACTGCCAGAACCAGCCCCTGCTTGTTTCCCTCTGGGTCTATGCGTGGAGCGACAGAAATATTTATAATCGTATCTTCGGAGACTGTTCGCAGGGATATGTTCTGTTCAGATTTGGTTTCGTTTTCTGCTTCAGAAAGCATTATTAGTTCTAATATTTCTTCATCTTTTTCAAAAAGATACATGTAGTGATTTCCCACTACTTTTTCTTTATCTGTTTTTAAAATGTTTAGCCCCGCTGTATTAATTGAATCAATCTCACCAAGGGTGTCTAGTGTTATAACCCCCGTCGCGATGCTTCCCAAGATACTTTCATTAAACTGTTTCTCTTTTGTTATTTCCCTAAAAAGCTTGGCGTTATCCATTGCAACAGCAGCCTGGTTACAAAGGGCCGTTAAAAGATCAAGGTCCATATCGGTGAATGGTTGAACCCCCTTTCTTGTTTCCTTGTCGCACAACATCATATAGCCTTGCGTTTTTTCTTTTGCCTTAAGCGGCGCAAGAATAAGGTTTTTCTCTTTGAGTTTCTTTTGGATTGTGCTTTGAGTGTCGCTTGAGAAAATAACCCCCTTGTTTGTTTCTTGTATTTGTTTAAACGTTGCAAGCTTTTTTGAAAGCAGTGGCATATCCCCACCCCAGTTAAAATTTGCACCAGGCTCAAGAATAGGGCTGCTCTCTTTCTGAATAAGCATTAAACCCTTAGAAGCATTTAAGATTCCAACAGACCTCCACAGTACCTCTTCTCCTAATTCGTCCACATCTAAAACTGAGCTAATTGCGATGCTTATATCAAAAAGGGTTTCAAGCTCAAGAAGCTTTAGGTTTAATTCAGTTTTTTTCTCTTCTACATCATCAATTAATTGGTAATTATAAAGAGCCTTTGTTAGGTGGTTGGCAATAATCTCTAATATTTTCAGATCAACTTTTGTATAGGTTTCTCCCATAAATTTTTCACCTACACAGAGAAGACCTAGTAGGTTTTCTTTGTGGTAAAGAGGTAGGATAGCTTTTGTCTTTAACTTCGTTGAATATTTTTTAAAACGACCAGTAATCCATTTTTCATCACCAACCAAAAGGGCATGGTCATGTTTATATTTCTTAAAAGAACTTAAAAGAACTTTTGATGGAGTAATTGGTTCTTCTGTTTCTACACCCTTTGTAGATAAAAAGGATAGTTTGTTTTCATTGTTGTTATATAAAAAAATAGCGCCTTTCGACGCCATGATTGTTCCAAGGGTCAATCTTAAAATTCCTGACCCGACTGACCGAGCTCGGTCAGCATTAATTAAAACCTCACCTAACTCATCAAGAGACGAGAGGTAATACTCAAGCTGGTCTGTTTGGCCCTGATGCAAGGTTTGACATTAACCTAGGACATGCCCTCAAGGGCTTCTTCTTCTGACTGAAAAACTGTTGAG
Organism: uncultured Fidelibacterota bacterium; assembly: GCA_902562835.1. Lineage (GTDB taxonomy): Bacteria > Fidelibacterota > Marinisomatia > Marinisomatales > UBA1611 > CACEUX01. The sequence continues at coordinate 71,978 of CACEUX010000001.1, read as the reverse complement.
TATTTTGTAAGGCCCATTATATTAAATGTTTTTTCAACAATTGGGGCAAGATTATAATAACCTAGACGACCATCAACGTCTTGTAGTTTTTCTATTATTTCAATTAAAATTGAAACCCCAATGCTATTAACAACCTTTGAATCTTCAAGGTCTAATAGAAAGAGCTTTTTACCCGCGTCCATCTCTTTATAACAAACTTCAGACACCTGTTCTCCACCAACGTTATTTAAGTACCCTGAAGTTTTAATTATTACAATGTCACCCTCGGTTCTTGTTTCTGTATTAAAATCTGACATTTTATTTCCTATTTATATTTTCTTCTTTGTCATTGTTACCGTAGTCCCATCTTCTGTTGATGCAAATTCTACAGTGTCCATTAGTTCTTGGATTAGCTGAAGACCCCAACCTCTTTTATGGTCTGATTCGAGTTTTTCTTCTATGTTTGGTATAGCAACCTGAGATTTATCGAACCCCTTCCCATGGTCTGTTACTTTTATTTCAAGAGTGTCACCTTGGATTACAAAGTGAATTTCAACGTTTGCAGACTTACTTTCGCTATGTTCAAACGCATTAATTGTCGCTTCAATAAGAGCCATGCTTATTTCTGCAGATTTTTCCTCGCTTAAACCCATATGTTTAGCAACAACCTCTGACGTTTTGGTTGCCGCAAGCTCCATATCAGGTATAATAGGTATGGTAAGCTCTACTTTTGGTGTTATTTTTTTAGCACTCATAACTTGGCTCGTTTTTTATAGTTCTTGAAGTTGGTTAGCAGTAAAGTTAAAGATCTGAATTTTTATTCCAAAGGGTTACTTTTTTTAACCTCTACAATTGTTATATCGTATTGGTTCTGAAGTTCACCAAACCAAGGAGAACCAATGTCAAGAAGGCCCTGGTTCTATTTATCACCGATTAACCTGTAATAATATATTATATAGTTTATTTAAAATAGTATTTATTATATAACCTGTTTATATGTTTAAAACAACAACAAAATAGAAGACCAAACTCTTTTTTTATTGCAAATAAACAAACCATCTAATCTTTTGCTTTATGTGGATAAATATATATGTTTGTTGATAACTGCGAAAATATTAAGATTAAAATATTCTTTTGGTTTTGCTTATCTTAAAACCGGGGTGGTAGAAGGCTATGGGGAAAACTTTTAGCCCCCTAAAATTTCTACAAAGAAATTCTTACGAACAGATGTTATCCAACCCTCATACCAGTCCATTTTCTTCTTATTTAGAGCCATCCCTTCAATTTCTGACCAATGGTCCTTTAGGTTTGGTCTGCCACCAACTTTTACATCTTCAATCCACAATAGGTGAAACCCCATAGAAGAGTTTATTGGCGGACTACAAGACCCTATGTCTATATATTTTATAGCCTGTCCTATTTCTGGAATAATATAATTGAGGGGGTCTATCCAACCAAGGCTTCCCCCAATTTTTTTAGTTGATTCGTCAGCTGTATGATTTGCTACCGCAATATTAAAGTCTTCAAGCGTCTTAATTGAGTCAGTTTGTAATGATGTTGCGAAGTTAAAAGCCCTTTCAGTATCGTTCTTTGTTAGTTTGGGTGTTGTTAATATATGTCTAACACGTATTTTATCACCCTTTCTTTCAAGTGTTTCAATTAAGTGAAATCCAAAATCTGTCTCTACGGGTCCGACTAGTTTATTTATCTCAGATGTAAAAGCAGCCTCTTCGAAAGCCTTGACAAAAGAACCCCTTTTTGACCACCCTAAAGACCCTCCGTTGTTTCTTGACCCAGGGTCTTGAGAGTGGTCTTTTGCAATTGTTTCAAAAGGTGTACCAGAAAGAATTTTTTGCATTAAGCTATCTTGAAAAGAAAGAGCTTCTTCTTTGGCTTTTTCACTTGGGCTAATAGTAATAAGAAGGTGTCTCAATTTGGTTTGTGTTGGCAAAACAGGAAGACTGTCTTTGTATGTTGTAAAAAACTCTTCGATTTCATTTCGGGTTACAGTTATAGAGCCAATCAACCCCTGCTGGTATCTCTCAGATACCAACCTGTCTTGCATATCATACCAAAACTCTCTCCTAAAATCATTTAAAGATTGGCCAAGCGCTTCTTCAGCCCTTTCTTCTCCCCCGGCTTGAGCAACAAGCATCTCTATCTGCTGGTCAAGCGCCTGGTTTACTTCCTTTTCATCAACGGTTATTGAGTCTATTTCTGCCATTTCAAGCATTATTTTTTGGTTTATCATAGACTCAACAACGGACTGTTGTAAAGCGGCAAAGCCCTCAGGGTTTTTTTGTGGATCAATCCGGTTTTGTATTGCTGCCATATTCACCATTTGCATCAGGTCGCTTTTCAAAACAATATGGTCCTCTACAATTGCAGCAACCCCATCTATATATTGTGGTGGTTGTGAAAAAAGAAAACACAAGGTTGCTGCTGGTATTAAAAACCGCATAATTATTGGTACTCCGGATTTATATAAATGTTCAAAGCTTGTTTAAGGCTATCTAAAATTAACTCAGAAACTTGAAAAGCTTTCTGTTTATAAAGCCTTTGATATATTTCGTCATAAGACTGGGATAGTGTTTTTTGTGAGCCCTTTTTATAACGGTTGATTATTTTAAAGAGATGAAAACGGTCCGCTGCCTTAATTGGCCCCACGATGCGATCGCGGGATGAAAAAAGAGGTGTTTCTAATTCTTTAACAAGTCGCCCTTTCTTAATACTTTCCAAAGTTCTTGTAAAGTTTGATGTGTCTGGAGAAAGGTTTTTACCTTGTGAAACTTCCCTTCTTAATATTTTTCCAACCTCCTTAATAAGCGTGGTATAGTGATCGACAGATACCTCCTCTTCGTTTCTAATAAAAGAACTCTTGTTAGCTTTGTAGTAAGATCGAACAGCCTCCTTTGTTATTTGAATGGTTCTTTCGGACTCGCTGCTTAAAAAAGAAGAAATGACCAGGGCCCTGTAAAAATCATCTCGTTTTTTTATAAGAGATTTGTCGTTATTAAAGCCAGCACCTACAGCAGCTTCGTAAAGAACGGTGTTGTCAACCCAGGCCTCTATAAGAACGGGTAGGGTGTTGTTATCAAGGCTAAAAAAAGAGAAAATAGAATCTATGTTTTGCGATGTTAATTTTCGATCATCAACTCGCGCAATAACCGTACCCTCTGTGGTTTGCCCGCCGCCACAGGAAAAAATAAACAGGGCGCAAAATAGAAGAAAAGAGTATATCAAAACGATAATTAATTTAATCTACTACCAGGCCATCAAACAATTTAACAAAGAAAAAAAGCGCCTCTAGGCCCAGGCTGTCGTTTTCCAGGTATAAAATAACCACAAACTCAGTTTTTGAACGCTTTTGAAACTGGACCCTGTCAACATCTTCATGGGTGAAACAAGCCACCTCCTTAAAAAAGCTATCGGTGCTTTCTAAACCCTCAAGAGAGTCTATAAAAACTTCTACCTTACCATTGTTGGAATAAATTTTATCAACAGGCGTTGGCGAAAACAAAATTCTCAAGCGAGCAACACCAAGAAGTTCTTTTGTTTTTTTCGGCAAGGGCCCAAATATTTCCAAAACTTCTTTTTCAATTTTGTCTAGTTCCTCCAGGTCTTTTGCACAAGAAATTCTATAATAGTAATCTATCCTAAAAGAGGGGTCTTCAATATAGTCCTCGGGGATTTCCAGGTTTTTATTTGTTTTGATAATAGGCGGTGATTTTATTTTTGGGTTTGAGCCCTGGGATTTTTCAACCTCTAAGCTCAGAAGATCACAATACATATTAAAACCAATAGTAGAAATATGTCCACTTTGTCTGTGTCCAAAAAGACTTCCGGCCCCCCGAATTTCTAGGTCGCTCATTGATATGTTATAACCAGATCCAAGAGCTGTGTTTTTTTCTAGTGTTCGCAGCCTTTCTTGAGCTGGTTTGTCTAGTTTCTTTTTTGGGACCAAAAGTAGGCAGCTAGCTTGGCGCCCACCCCTTCCAACGCGACCACGAATTTGGTATAGCTGCGCAAGACCAAAGTTCTGTGCGTCTTTTACTATGATTGTGTTTGCGTTTGTAACATCTAATCCAGACTCTATAATTGTTGTGCAAACTAAAATATCTACCTCAGCATTAAAAAACCCTAAAACAGTTTTTTCCAGCTCTCTCGGGGGCATCTTTCCACTCGCCCCAGCAACAACGTGATTATTAAACCTTGTCCCTATTTTATCCACAACAGAAGGAATTGAGCCAATGTCATTGTTTAAAAAATAAACTTGGCCTTGTCGAGCAAGTTCAGTTTCAATTCTTGTAAAAATAGTAGACCAGTTGAAGTACTTAACTGATGTAAAAATTGGTCGCCTAGAGCGAGGGGGGGTTTTTATTGTGCTAATGTTTTTAAGCCCAACCAAAGACTGTTGTAGGGTTCTTGGTATTGGGGTTGCGGTAAGGGAAAGAACGTCGGTTCTCTCCTTTATTAGCCGAACCTGCTCTTTGTTTTTTACACCAAAACGGTGCTCCTCATCAACTATTAACAACCCAAGTTTTGGCACTTCAACATCTTTTGATAGAATTCGGTGCGTTCCAATTAAAACATCAATATCGCCAGACCTTAACTTTTTAATTGTTTGGGTCTGTTCTTTTTTTGATTTAAAGCGAGACAAGAGAGCAATTTTTATTCCCAGCGAACCAAGTCTCTCCTGGCAGGTTATGTAGTGCTGGTCGGCAAGAATTGTTGTTGGGCATAAAACAATTGAAACCCTATCTGATAAAAAAACTTTAAAAATTGCACGAATTGCAACCTCTGTTTTTCCAAAACCAACGTCACCACAAACAAGTCTGTCCATTGGTTCTTTTCTATCGAGGTCAGAAAGAACCTCTTTAATGGCTCTTTTTTGATCCACTGTTTCGACAAAACTAAAAGATCTTGACGGTTCACCATCAAGCTCGTTCTCTGGTGTATAAGAAAATCCTCGGTCCGCATTCTTATTGGAGTAAAGAGTTATTAGTTCTTGTGCGATTTCTGCGACGGCCTTTCTGGTCCTTACAACCTCTCTTTGCCACTTTTTAGAACCAATCTGTGAAAGCGACGGTTTCTTTCCAGAGCCAATATATTTGTGGACCAAAGACAGCTGGTCTAGAGAAACAAAAACGCGTGTATTGTTTTTGTATTCAATTTCTACAGCCTCCCTACCGTCTTCTTTTTTAGAAACAACCCCTCGGTAAATACCGACGCCAAACCTCCTGTGAACCAGGTGTTCCCCAACAACCATTTTAGATACGGACCCCCTGTTTAAATCCTGGTACTGCTGGGAGCGGGCGTTGTCCCACCTTGTTTTGTGGGTGTGTGTGAAGTAAAGGTCGTTTTCGGACAAAACAAACAACCCTAGACTTGTTGAAAAAAAGCCAGCTTGAACTTTTCCTTCTAAAAATTCGAACCCACCAAGGCTGCGCTGAATGACATCCCCCACCTTATCGCCACTCCCAATATAATAGCGCTTGGCAAATCGCGCACTAGACCTCAAGACCTCCTTTACCCGAAGTTCTTCTGTTTGTTGTTTTGGTTTTACGACACCCATCTGAAGGTTCTCTGTTTCCGCCGCCCCTTCTTTGTGTATTGAAATAATCCCATCATCTTTTGATACCAAAAGGCGCTCTGCTTTTGGAAAAACACCCATAAGATTATTATTATTAACTACTTGTGAAACACTCAGGTCTTCAAAAATTATTTTTTTTTGCTTCTTTTTTGGTAGTTGGGACTCTGGGTCAAAGAGGGAGATTTGGCCAACCACGCTGTAGTCAAAAGACAATCGAAAAGGTGTTTTAAAGTGCATTGGAAACACGTCTATAATATCACCGCGAGCTGTAAACGTGCCCGCCTCTAATACAATTGGTGTTCGTTTGTATCCAATGGTAACAAGCTTATCAATTAGGGCTTCTCTGTCAATCTCCTCGCCTGTGTGAATCGCAAAGCGCTTTATTTTCTTTGACAAACCATTCTCAAGACACTTGTCTATAAATGAACTTTTTGTACCGATACAACACGTGGGTCTGCCTGAGGACAGCTCTATAATTGCTTCTTTTCTGAACCGAAGTGTGTCTGTACCAAATCCCGGCACCCGCTCAAGAGGCGCCTCTGTCGGAAAATAAACAAAACAACCCAGTTCGCTATCTAAACACAAACTATAAAGAGCAAAAGCCTCATCCTCTGAGGGCATCTCAACCAAAACGGCATTACTAATTGAGTTTAAATACTCATAAAGAAACAGGCCAACAGAGGGTTTCGTAAGCCCGGAAATTCTAACACCCCCAGAAAGGTTGTTCAGTACTTGTTTTGGGAAAACCATTAGTGTTTCACGTGAAACCCTAGGTCTTTGAAAGGTGTATTCCCAAGACAGACATATCTGTGGGGGTGATTCCAGAAACCCTCATTGCCTGACTCATGTTTTCTGGGCGGACACAAGAAAGCTTTTCGATTGCTTCTTTTGATAAACCGGGGATAGAAAAATAATCTACGTCTTTAGATATTGAAACAGATTGGTTCTTTTTCATGGATTGGATCTCTTTTATGTGCCTGTCAATATAACCCCTGTATTTAATCTTTGACTCAACATCAAACAAAACCTCCTTCTTTTGCCAAGGTTCAAGGCGCCCCTCTAAAAGAGTTGTTTTTTCGGGGAGGTCAAAAATAGAAACCTCTGGCCTTTTTAAAACTTCGCGGGCAGGTGTTTGCTGCTTGAGGTCAGAAATACCAAGGAGGTCTTTGGGTTGCAAAGATAGGTTTTTCAAAGACAGGGAGAGTCCTTCTTTTTGTCTTAAAATATTTTCCATGGTCTCAAGCCGGTTTTTTCCCAGAGATGACTTTGTTTTTGCTATGCTTAAAAGCCTATCGCAAGAGTTATAAAACCTCAATAGGAGTCTGTATTCAGCCCTTGAGGTAAACATACGATATGGCTCTAGCGTATCCTTTGTTATTAGGTCATCAATCATAACACCGATATATGATGAATCTCTTGTTAAAACCAGGGGTTCTCCATTGTTCACCGAAATAGCAGCGTTTATACCACAGACCAACCCTTGGGCGGCTGCCTCCTCATAACCGGATGTGCCATTCATCTGTCCTGCAAAGTACAACCCCTTAAGGTCTTTTGTTTCTAGGGTTGTCCTGAGTTGTGAGGGGGGGAAGTAATCATACTCTATTGCATAGCCAGGCCTAAAAAACTCGACTTCTTCTAGACCTTCAATTTCTCTAAGTGCGGCTATCTGTGTATCTTCTGGGAGGCTTGTAGAAAACCCATTGAGGTAAATTTGATCTGAGTTGGCCCACTCAGGCTCTAAAAACAAGAGGTGTGAGTCCCTGTCTTTAAATCGACTAACCTTGTCTTCAATTGATGGGCAATACCTTGGTCCCACCCCACCAATATCTCCTAAAAACATAGGAGACCTATCCTGGTTTTTTTGAACAATATCGTGGGCCTCTCTGTTTGTTTTGAGCGTGTGGCACGGAATGTTGGGGGGATTAAAGGTTTTGGTTGAATAAGAAAAGGGAACGGGGTCTCTGTCTCCGCTTGCCAAGACAGCTTTGTCCCAGTTAATAGTGTTTTTGTCCAGTCGCGGTGGGGTTCCAGTTTTAAGCCTAGAAGAATTAAAACCCATCATCTCGAGATTTTCTGTGAGGCCCTCTGATCGCTCTTCCCCCATTCGCCCTGCTTTAATTTTCCTCTCACCAATATGAATTGTGCCCGAAAGAAAAGTTCCTGCCGTTATTATCACAGAATTAGTTTTGATTTTTGTCTCGTCTCTTAGCACCACAGCCTTAACCCTTCCTCCAGACTCAACAATCGCGACAACCTCTCCTTGGCATAGCTCTATGTTGCTGTTCTTAACGCTCTTTCTTACAAGAGACTCATATACTCTTTTGTCAACCTGTGCCCTTGGAGACCAAACCGCTCGCCCCTTCTTTTTGTTCAACACCTTGAATTGAATCCCTGCCTTGTCGGCAAAAAGGCCCATGGCGCCGCCTAACACATCGATTTCTCGAACCATTTGGCCTTTCGCAAGTCCGCCAATAGCGGGGTTACAGGACATTCTTCCTATTGCGTTTGTGTCCATTGTCACGAGGAGAACGGAGCAGTTCATTTTAGATGCAATAAGGGCAGCCTCTATGCCGGCGTGTCCACCGCCTACTACAATAATATCGTAAAGGCTTTGTTTCACGTGAAACTATTTTCCAACACAAAAAGTTGAAAAAACCTGATCTAAGATATCGTCAGTTGTGGTTTTCCCCAAAAAAGACCCAAGGCTATCTATGGCAGCCCGAAGATCAGCCGCCACAAGCTCCAGGGATGGGGGGGTTCTGTCAAGGTTGTCGATGGCTTTTTCTAAATTAGAAGAACAGAGCTGGAGTGCGCTCTTTTGGCGCTCCGTGTTTATTAATATGTCTTCGCTGTATGGCCGGGCGTCCTTAAGGGTCTTTTCAATGGTTTTTATTAGGTTATTAATTCCTTTGTTTTTAAGGGCGGAGACCGAAACGACAGAGCGTTTGTTCCCAGAATATTTTTTTCTATCGGACTTATTGTAAACAGATATTTTTAGTGTATCATCAATATTTTCAATCTCTTGAGCATCAAAGCTAAACACTGATAAAACAAGGTCGGATCGGCCTAGTTCAGACAACGCCCTATCCACACCAGCAAGCTCTACACGGTCTTTGGTAGGGTGTATACCTGCTGTATCAATAAGGGTTGTTGGGATACCACCAATAATGATTTCTGCAGTAATGGTGTCGCGAGTTGTTCCAGCCGCAAAGTCTGTTATGCTTCTGTTGCTACCCAAAATAGAGTTCATAAGGGTTGACTTCCCAACGTTGGGTTCACCTACAATAACAACCCTCAAACCGCTTGTGTATGCGTGTCCAAGCGCAAAGGTTTCTATTAGTTTGTTGATTTCTAAGTAATTGTTTTTTAATGATCTAAGTAAACCTTTAGAAAGAGAACTAAGGTTTGCCTCCTCTTCTGAAATATCGAACTCAAACTCTAGACGAGACAATAGAGCCACCAACCCCTCCTGCATTTTTTTGATCCTGTTTGATGCGGCCCCACTTAAGTTCTTTGTTTGGTGTTCTGCGGCTTCTCTTGACCTTGAAGAGATTAGTAGGCCAACAGACTCTGCCTGGGCTAAATCCAGCTTACCATTTAAAAAAGCGCGCTTAGTATATTCACCCGGTTCCGCAACCCTAGCTCCAAGCGCTGTGGTTGCTTGAATTATTCTATCAGAAATATATGGGTTACCATGACATGATATTTCTACAACATCTTCTCCTGTGTAAGAGAGGGGGGATTTAAAAAAAACAAAGACACCATCGTCTACCTTGTTCATGTGTTCATCATAGATTGGAGAAAAGCAAGCGCTTCGGTGTGGCGTTTTTTTATTAAGGTTGGAAATTTTTCTAGCCAGGTAAAAAGCCCTTGGGCCACTGAGCCTTATACAGGCAACCCCTGACTGCCCTACTGGGGTTGTTTGAGCAACAATTGTCTGGTGTTCCATTTTGTAATCACTCTGTCTTGGTGGTTTCTGTCGGAACCAGTTTCTGCTGAGCAATTGTTAAGACATTAAAAAGCGTGTAGTATAGATTTAAACCAGCTGGAAAGCTGTTAAATATCAGGAAAAAAAATGCAGTCATAAAATATTGCATGGTTTTTTGCTGAGCAGCCTGTGCTCCACCGGTCATCATCATTTTTTGCTGGACAAACATAGATACAACCATAAAGATTGGCAGGGCTGCTATGTGAGACCCGTATATCGGTATGTGGAACGGGAGGTTGACTATTATGTCTGGAGACGAAAGGTCCCTAACCCACCAAATAAATGGCTCAGCCCTAAGTTCAATTGTAGTTCTAAACACGATAAATAGAGCAAAGAGTAGGGGCATTTGTAAAAGCATTGGCAGGCACCCACCAAGCGGGTTTACACCTCTTTTCTTATAAAGCTCCATCGTTGCCTGGTTAAGCTTGGTTGGGTTCGATTTGTATTTTTCTCTTAGGGCGTTTACCTCTGGCTGTACCGCCTGCATTGCCGATGTAGACTGATAGCTTTTTTTGGTCAAAGGGTATACCAGGAGCTTAACTAGGAAGGCAAAAACAATCAGAACAAAGCCATAGTTGGGTATGTGGTTATGCATAAGCTTAAGCGAGTATAAAACACCTTTTGAAATAGGCCTAATAAACGCCCAGCCAAAGTCCATTATTGAATCAAGGTTAACACCAAGGTTTTTAATGCGTTCATATTCAAGCGGGCCAAGAAACAGTGTGAAGGAGGGTATAGCGTTAGCGTCTAGAATAAAATATGCACCATATGTTTCTAGTGAGTCACCAGGGGAGACAAGGGCAGACTTTCTAACGTCTCCCGGAGAATGTGGTATTAGCGATGAGGTGAAATATTTTGTCCTTATTGAAAGCCACTCTGTTTCACCAGAAAACTTTTTCTCTTCGACCTTTCCGGATTTTCCCTTGAGCTCCTCGAGCTCACCACCCATATAAGCATACGCTTTAAAATAAGACCTATCATCGACGCTATTATTCTCTGTAGATGCGAGACCCCCCTGCCAGCCAAACATCACATCTCTAAAAATATCATTTCTTATACCTGAGAGGTCTATATCAACAGTGGCGGTGTAGTTGTATGGGTCAAACAGCAAGGTTTTATATATATATCGAGACTTATAAACTTCCTTTTTAAATTCTAGAACAAAGGGTTCTTTAATAATGTTAGGCGGCTGCGACGAAATGAACTCCCAGGGCGATTCTAGGTCTAGGTTATTGCCGTCAAGGTCTTTTGCTTGTAGCAAAAGGTTAGGGCTTTGGTTTGGAAGTATCAGGTTCACAAGCTGGCTATCAGCCGTTAAATAGCCTTTTGTGCTGAACTCAGTGATCGTGCCACCGGCCATAGAAGAAACTTTTGCTATATAGAGAGCAGACTCAATTTCTATAATTGTTTCGTTAAGGCTTGTTTTGGTAGCAGGTGTTGTCGCTTGCTGTGGTGTTTGAGAAACGATTTCAGGTTCAGTTGTGTATTGCCGTTCCGGCGCCTCTATGGTCTCTTCTGTGTTTTGTTCCGGCGCTTCAGGTGCAGGTGAAACCAGCTCCATGTATTTTGGGGTAAAAATCAATATCAGAGATATTAAAAAGAAGGCTAATAGGGTATTTCTGTCCATGCCTAGGCAAGCGGGTCGTGCCCGCCCTTGAAAAGGGGGTTACACTTTATAATTCTTTTTGATATGAGATACATGGCCATAAAAAAGGACCGAGCTCTTAGGGCCTCCAGTGCATAATTGGAGCAAGTAGGGGTAAACCTACACTGCGGACCTATCATGGGAGACAATACTAGCTGGTATGTTTTTACAAAAAATATAATAAAAGCTTTAAGTAGGTGGTCAATTGACCTAATTAGAAACACGAGGTTTTAGAGGGCTAGGCGTTTTCGCCCCTTCTTTCTTCTTCTTCGAAGTACTGATCGCCCACCAACAGAAGACCTTCGAGACCTGAAGCCATGCTTGTTTCGTCTTTTTCTTTTACTGGGTTGATATGTTCTTTTCATTATGAGTTAAAGTATTGACGTCAAAATTACAAACGCAATGGCCCCATCACAAAAAATTTAATCAATCAATAAGTGATTAAAAAACCACAGCGGGTCTAAAATATTGTTTACTAAATGGCCCCCATTTTTGTAATTTATGACAGATTTAGTGTGTGGATAACATGTGGATAACTTTTAAATGAGCCATAATCAGATATGGACTGAGGCGCTATCGTATCTTAAGGCCCAGCTGCCTGGGCACGCCCTCAGCGCATGGTTTGAGCCAGTGGAGCCAATAGGCCTCTCTGATAATAAAATATTATTAGAGGTACCGAATCAGTTTTTCGCAGAGTGGATAGAATCGCACTATGAAAAGGAGCTCGAATCCTCGCTTAATTCAATTGGCGGCATGGACTATGGCTTCAAGTTCGTTATAAATAGCAACCCCTCGAAGATAGCCACAGATAGTGCCACAACACCACAACAACGACCAAAGGCGCTTCACCAAAACAACATTAACAAACTATACAGGTTCGACAACTTTATTGAGGGCGGAAACAATGAGTTTGCAAAAAACGCTGCCCTGTCGGTTGCAAACAATCCAGGAGAAAACGGATTTAATCCTTTGATTATATATGGCGGTGTCGGCCTGGGTAAAACCCACATAATGCATGCCATTGGAAACCGAGCGGTTGAGCTTAATAACAGTCTTAATGTTGTAATAGTTACAAGCGAAAAATTCACACTCGACTTTGTGAACGGCCTAAGAAAAAACAAGACCATTGAGTTTGCTCAGAAATACAGAAAGGCAGACGTTCTTCTGATTGATGATATTCAGTTTTTTAGAGGTAAAGAACAGACTCAAGAACAGTTTTTTCACACCTTTAACGCTCTACATCAAGCTGGAAAACAAATTGTAATGACTGCAGATAAATATCCAGGTGAAATGAAAGGGTTGCAAGACAGGCTTCTTTCCCGCTTTGAGTCTGGTTTGTCCGTTGACGTACAGCCCCCAAACTTTGAGGTCAGGGTTGCTATACTCCTAGAAAAAGCTGAACAAAATGGACTGACGCTAGATTATGATATTATCGAGTTTATAGCAAGGCACGTCAAAAACAATGTAAGAGACCTCGAGGGCACAATAATCAGGATTCTGGCTAAGTCTTCCCTGATGAACAAAGAAATTGACCACAGCCTCGTCAGAGAGGTCGTGCAAGAAAGAACCGGGGGTCGCTTAAACAGTGATATATCCATGGAGGATATTATACAAAAAGTGTCTAATATCTCTTCTATATCTGAAGACGAAATCGTTGGAAAAAGCCGTAAAAGTGAAATCTCTGATGCTCGGCAGGTTTCAATGTATTTGAGCAGAGAGATCATAGGCACGTCTTTAAATAATATTGGTTTGTTTTTTGGTGGCAGAGACCATACAACAGTGATACACGCCGTAAACACCATTACCAATAAAATAGAAAGTGACACAAGAATAAAAAATATGCTTAGTGTGGTCAAACAAGAACTGGGATACTCTTTTTAGCCTGCACTAGAAAACTCTATTTCAACACTCTTTAGAAAAAAACAAACTTTATTAACGAAAAGGTATTAACATGAACAAATTAATTATTAGTGGTAGGTTAACCCGAGATGCTGAGGTGCGCTTTATTCCTAGCGGTACTCCGGTTATGTCTTTTAGTGTTGCAAACAATACTGGTTTTGGTGACAATCAAAAAACACACTATTTTGAGTGCTCCCTATTCGGCAAAAGAGCCGAGGGTGGGCTTAAAGATTACATGGTAAAAGGGCAGCAAGTAGTGGTTGAAGGAGAAATATCCCTTAATCAATATGAAAAAAAAGATGGTACTGGCGGTGCAAGCTTAAGAGTTTTTGTAAACAACGTTGAATTGATGGGAGGTTCCCAACAGGGTGGGGGACAACAAGCTGGGGCGCAACCTAACCAGCCCGCGGTAAGTGACGACGACGACCTTCCTTTTTAAAAAACAGACAGTCTTAATGAAAAAGTTTGGACCTGAATTTTTATCATCGCTTTCCCCCAAACCACATATAATTAGATACCTGTTAACTTATGTCGCATTATTTTTAGGCTCAGGAATTGCTCGTGTTTCTGTAAGGGGTAAATACCACCTACCAAAAAAAGGTCCCTATGTTATAGCCAGTAATCACTTTAGTGACTATGACCCCTTATTTTTTAGTTACGGAATCCAAAAACCTATCAATTTTATAGCAGCAAGTGACCAAGAACTTGATTGGTGGCTTGTATGGGCTCCCATTATATACGGCTGGATACCAGTTAATAGGCAAAATCTCTCTCCATCCACAATTAAAAGATCCCTTGAGGTTTTAAGAAGGGGGGGGCTGTTGGGAATTTTTCCAGATGGTGGGGTTAGTTATAACCTGCTAAGCCAACCAAAAAATGGCGCAGTTTATCTCTCAACGCTTGGAAAAGCACCCATAGTTCCAATTGGCATTTATGGGGCTGAAAGGGCATGGGAGGGAATGTTTAAGGGTATCCGCTCTCGTATTTGTATTAATATTGGAAAGCCGTTTGGGCCATTTAATATAAAAGGCAATAAGGGACAAAAAGTTAAGGCCTTAAATGCGGTTGGTAATGAAATGATGTGTCGGATAGCTGCGCTATTGCCTCCAGGCAGGCAGGGCCCATTTAGTGAAAGCGCGGAAGTTTTTAAATACCAAAAAGAAAACCTTATAACGCCAAAACCTCAACCATATTTTAAAGCCTTAAGCGAAGAGTAAGCCTTACCTGCTAGACGAGTTCTTTAAAATCAAATATATGCCTATAAAAATAAATGGTGCACCAAAATATGCATTCACGGGAATAAGCTCTGAAAAAAGAAAATAAGCAAAAACAGAAGCGATAACTGGCTCCCCAAGGGGCACAGAGGCAACGGCTGTGGGTGTCAAATACTTAATTACATAGTTTAATACGTTGTGTCCCAAAACTGTTGGAACAAGGCCCAAGAACAGAAACCAACAGAAGTGTTCAAGGCTGAAACCAAATAAAGGAACAGCAAAAATAATTGCGACAAGTGCAATGGTTAAAGCAGCGACCAAAAATAACGAACGACCATATATAACATTGCTTGTATTTTTCCGTATTTTAGAAGCAAAAACATATGTAATGGCAATACACACCCCACTTAATAAAGAAAAGAAATTTCCGTAAAAGTTTTGCATAATCGTGTCTAGCTCAGAGCCCTGTACAACCAAAATTCCAACCATTGCACAAACAAGACCTAAAAAGGCATATCTATGAATAGGTTTTCTAACAGCAATAGAAAAAAGAGCGGTAAAAAATGGACCCGTATTGGCTAATAGCGTAGCATTTGCAACAGAAACCTCCCGAACACCAATAAAAAAGAATATAAAATGAAGACCCAAGAACAGACCTGCGAATACAACTCTAGTTCTGTTTTTCTTTGAAAGAGACTCAGTTTTTTTTATGCTATAAACCCACAGCATTCCGCTTGCTAAAAACATTCTCCAAAAGGCCAATGTAACAGCGGGAACAGAAGCAGCATATCTTACAACTAGAGATGATGAGCTAACAGAGACCAGAGCCAACAGGAGAATCAAGTAGGTTCTGATCAAAACAGATTCAGCTTGGGAAGTCGTTGATGATTGATGCTATACAGGCTGTTAGTTTTTTAGCATATGGAATATGTAGAAACTCATTTGGTCCATGTGCGTTTGAGCCCGGACCCAAAACCCCAGTGATAACAAACTGCGCCTTGGGAAATCGTTCACCCAGCATTGCCATGAAAGGTATTGTTCCACCCTCACTTATTGAGCATGCATCTTCGCCATAATAACTCCTGGATGCACTTTTTATTGATGAGGCCAACCATGCAACCGTTTCTGGAGCGTTCCAACCAGATGCAGGCTCATCAAAAGAAACAGTCACTTTTGCATTGTAAGGTGGGTTTTTTGTCAACGCTTCCCCAATTGCCTCTTGAGCCTTGAGGTGGTTTACTAAAGGAGGAATCCTTATGGAAAGCTGTAATTGTGTATAAGGTCGCAATACATTCCCAGCATTGTTTGAAGGTGGTAATCCACCGGCACCAACAACCGAAAGGCTTGGTAACCATGTTCTTCGTAGTACCCCCTCAACATTGTTGTCCGTAGATGGCTGCATGTCGCCCCTCCAGGGAAATTCATTTACAACTTCGTCTCCAAGGATGCTAACAAGTTTTTCTGTTTCTACTATTCTGTGTTCTGGGATATTGGTGTTCAGCTCTGCGAGACTTATTTCACCTGTTTTTTCATTTTCTAGCCTAGAGAGAAGTTGTCTGGCAACCCTAAAAGATGATGGAACATGCCCACTGGCGCCACCAGAATGGACGCCCTCTTTTAAGACCTCAACTTTTAGAGAGCAACCAATCAACCCCCTAAGTGAGGTTGTTGTCCAAAAACGATTATAGTCTCCCGCACCTGAATCCAAACAGATCACTAAATCGGGGGCTCCAATTAGGTTTTCACAACTTTCTATATAGTGGGGTAGGTCAGGAGAGCCGCTTTCTTCACAAAACTCTATTAAAATTAATATTCGAGGAGTTTTTGCCCCTTGCTCCTTAAGAGATCTTATTGCAGATAAGGATGCAAACAAGGCATACCCATCATCAGCACCACCTCGACCAAATAATTTGTTTTCTTTAATAACGGGGGTCCATGGACCCAAGTCGCCATCCCAACCGTCCATTTCAGGCTGCTTATCTAAATGACCATACATAAGGATGTTTCCATCCGTTTCACCTGGGACATCAATTAAAATAATTGGTGTTCTGCCCGGGCTTTCTTTCGTTGTTAATTCAGCCTCCTCCGGCATGTGTTTTTTTGCCCACTCCACTGCCATTACAAGAACCTTATCCATGTGCCCATTTCTTTTCCAATCTGGATCAAAAGATGGTGACTTGTTTGGAATTTTAATGTATTCGATAAGCGTTGGGACGATACTGTCATCCCAAAACTTATTAATTGAGGTTTCTAGTTCTTTTTTATTAAGGTTCATTTTTCTCCCACACCTTTATATACAACACCATTTTTCATTACAAACACTACATTCTCTAAGGCTGATATATCTTTTAGAGGCTCACCGCCTACAGCAATGATGTCTGCTAACATGTTGATTTTTATTAGCCCTAAAAACTCATTTATCTCCAAGAGCTCAGACGCTGTTTTTGTAGCGGATTGAATTGCTTCCATTGGCAACATTCCGGCTTCTACCATATAGGTAAATTCTCTCGCATTTTCACCATGGTAAGAAACTCCAGAATCTGTCCCAAAAGCAATAGGTATACCAGCATCATAAGCCTTCTTAAATGTTTCTTTTATTTTGGGGCCAATCTTTTTTGCCTTAGGCCGAACTACCTCAGGATAGTAGCCATCTATAAGTGCCTTCTCCGCTACAAATTCGCCAGCAGATATTGTAGGAACATAATATGTGCCCCTATTTTTCATTAGTTCTATAGTTTCTTCATCCATGAGTGTACCGTGCTCGATTGAGCGGACACCAGCTCGAACTGCCCGCTTCATTCCCTCTGCTCCATGAGCATGTGCTGCTACATGCATATCATAATCAGCAGCTGTCTCAACAATAGCTCGGATCTCATCTTCTTTAAATTGAGGGTTCTCTCCGCTTTTCGCTACGCTCAACACGCCACCAGTTGCTGTTATCTTTATGAGGTCTGCACCGTTTTTATATCGCTGCCTAACAGCCTTCCTTGATTCTGGAACACCATTTACGACCCCTTTATTAGGACCCGGGTCTCCCATTAGTTCAAAACTCATACCGTTGGTGGGGTCTGAGTGACCCCCAGTTGTTGCTATTGACTTTCCCGCGCTGTAGATCCTTGGACCAATCAAAAAGTCGTTATTAATTGCATCCCTTAAAGAGGTGTTTACTGGTCCACCAAGGTCTCTTACTGTGGTAAAGCCAGCCATTAGTGTGCGTTCAGCGTATTTAATTGACCTGTAAGCATAGTCATCAAGGTCCATTGTGAATCGTTCCATATACCTTTTTGGATTCGATTCACCAGAAAGGTGCACGTGCATATCCATCAGCCCAGGAAGAACAGTGTATTGATTAAGGTCAAAAAAAACATCTCCATCACCGGGGTCCACATATCCATCTGCTATGTCAATGATAGTAGATTCCTGAATTATGATAGAGACCACTTTTTTTGGTTTACTAGAATACCCATCTATTAATACCCCACAATGCAAGATGGTTAATTGAGCTTGAAGCGTGGATATAAAAAATATTAAACCACAAAAAGTTCTCAATCCTATGTCTCCTTTTGAAACACTGAGCTTTTATAAACAAGCTCTCCAGCTAAAAACGCATTATGAACACTGCTTCCCCGCAATCCCGCGTAAGACTTAAACACGTTTCGAATTATTTTAGGGACGTGAGTGTCAATTTGCTTTTTACGTCCTGGTGTCAAAAGATCAAGGGCGTCTAATATGTTTTTAGTAATGTCTGTTTGGTTAATCAGGGTTAGGCCCACATCATCAGCAAGTTTAAAAAACTTTTTCATTTCATTGTGAGATCTAAAATCACACCACAACAAAAACCCCCCTGGGTTTAAAACTCTCTGAACCTCAGAAAGAAAGGCAGTAAGGTTTCCATAGCAATGAGAGGATTCAACATTCAAAACAGCGTCGAATGTTTCTTTTTCAAAGGGAATATTTTCTGAGTCGCCAACAATAAACTCTAACCGATCTATTTCGTGTGAAGATTTACAAAGTCTAATTGCGCTCTCAGAGATGTCCATCCCAACAACAGACTCTGTTTTAAGTTGACGTTGGACATAGGAGGCTCCACCCCCACGCCCGCAACCAACTTCTAGTAGTTTTTTACCCGACAGTTCAATTTGTGTTGAGGTGTGGTGGTATAATTGAAGAGGATAACGTTCCGCTTTGTCCTCTTCTGGTATTTCTGGATTAAATCCATCCTCTGCATACCCATAGTTCATAAATCGGAATGAATGGTCTTTTGATTTGTTAGCAAATGCGTTATACCATTTTCGCCAAAACCATCGTTTTGTTGATGGCCCAAACTGTATAAACCAAACAAGGACTTTTTGAATCATGTTTAACCCTTATTAAGAGGTAAGGCCTCTGACACGACTAGCCCTTAGCTGGTTTCTTAACAACTCGATCTGCCCGGTATTCTAAATACCACCTCCAAAAGGCCTTGTAAAAAGGTATTAAGCGTAACTTGCGAGGGATATACACAGTTCGCCAATCATTCTTCATCGCAGTTAGAATTCTTTCAACACAATTATTGAGTCCCACAGATTCTTTTGTATGTTTCTTTGGTGGTCTTGAATGTTTTTTCCCATCTGCCCCAAACGCATTGCCACGAAGATTAGTATCTCGTATCCAGCCAAGGATAGCTTCTAAAATTGTTATTTCGTTTTTGTTTTCTATAGCTAAGGTTGACAAAAACCCATGAAGAGCATGTTTTGATGCTGCATAGCCAGAATGACTAGGAAACCCCATGAGCGCCTGACCTGTTGAGCAGCTTATTATTTTTCCATTTGATTTTTTTAAATAAGGAAGAGCTGCATGCACGCAGTTTACAGCGCCAAGATAATTTGTGTTAATCAGATCTTTAAAAAAACTAATATCTGCGATATCTTCAAATCTTGCCCACATGCTGACGCCCGCGTTTAGAACAAGTCCATCAATTTGGCCAAATGTTTCAATTGTTTTCTCTATCATTCTATTACACTGCTCAATTATGGTTATGTCCGTTTGAACAGCAATTGATTTGCCCCCAGATGAATTTATTATATCAGAGACGCGTTCAAGCTCATCTAGCCTTCTTGCGGCACAAACAACGGTTGAGCCACTAGCAGAAAGTTGCTTACAAAGCTCTTCTCCAATTCCTGAAGACGCTCCGGTTACGATGAATACTTTTTCTTTTAATAACATAATACAGGTCTCAACATTTCACCTAGTCCATTACAATGTTGTTGTTTACTCCAAAAATATTGTGAGGGTCTTGATTTTTTTTTATGCCCTTTATCATTTCAACACTACCCTCAGATATTGTGTTTGACATAAAGTCTTTTCTTAGCTTTCCGACTCCATGATGGTGTGATATTGACCCACCATTCTCTATAAAGTTTTCTCTCATAATATGTTCGATTTCTGTAAAAACATCTTCAGGGTTTTCTACTCCATCATAACACATTGCTATTGTGTTGTACATACAAACACCCGTGTGATATACCTTTGAAATTCTTGATGTAAAAAAAGGTTTTCCTGGGAGGTTGTGCTCCTTGTGTAGTTTTACAATTAGCTTTGAAGCTTCTTCTTTTACCTGGTTGATTTTTGACCAAGGGACAGCAGTTTCCATTGTTTCGCCAAGAATGTTTTGCGTAAAGATCAACTCCCTTATGTAGGCAATTACCATTGTTGCCAAATACCCACTTTTTCCAGTGCTTTCACCGGCAAGGACACCACGATGCTTTTTCGCTAGATTTTCAAGGTTTTGTCTTTGAGTTTTTACCTCTACCTCAGAACCTTCTATCTTAAATACTGCCACGGTAAATTTTTCTGGGTCAAATCCCTTCACTTTAAAAAGAACAAACTGTTTAAACTTATCAAGAAGCTTAGGAAGCCCGCTTTTTTCTTCTTTCAGCGCCTGGCCAAGGCGTATTTGTAGGTTGTCCGCCAATCGAGAACTGGCTGGAACCATGTTAGAGCGAGATAGGTCTTGCATGAACTGAACACCAGTTTGCCAATCACTAAGTACAATTGATTCATAAGAAGACTTTTCTGGTAAGCGATGCATTTTTAAAGTAGCCTTGGTTATGATGCCCAAGTTTCCTTCGGATCCAAAAAGGATGTTTTGGGCTTTTATACCAATAGATGACCTTGTGAGTGGTTTGATCTGGTTAATTGTTCCAGAGGGCGTGACCATTGTAAGATTTTGTACAATGTCTTCTATGTTTCCATAACGGTGCTTTTTCGTACCAGCTGCATTAGTAGATATCCATCCGCCAACAGTTGAAAATTCATAGCTATCAGGTTCATGCCCAACAGTAAACCCCTCCTTGTTTAAAGCCTCCTCAAGGTCTTTACCTGTTATACCAGATTGAACAGTGACCATTAGGTTCTCTTTGTCCAGGGACTCAATTTTGTTTAACCTTCTTGTGTCAACTGTGACAATCATTCTATGCTCATCTTCTGGGGGCCGTAAGGCATTTGTCACATTTGTACCTCCACCATATGGTATAAGGCAAACATCATGTTTCTTTGCTAGTTCTATTAATTCAATGGCTTCTTCTTCGCTTTCAATGTAAAAGACAAGGTCGGTGAACTTTTTAAGCTTGCCATATAAGACCTTATACACCTCGTCCGTAGAGTGTTGACCATGGCTATGTAATAACCTTTCATTCTCTTCTTCAGTAAAGCGATCCTCGTCAAACTTTGAACGAAGCTCACTAATAAAATCATGGTTTACAAAAGCTTTATCAACGTGTTTTTTGTCTAGCTCTTCAACCTTGGGTTTTATCTTGAATTCAATACCTAACACCTCCTCAACAAATGGGATGAACTTTGAAAGTTTTTTCCCACAGATAGGATACCGGTTTCCTGCAAAAGTAACAGACCTGTCTTCATTGACAATAAAGCCGGAGTCCCTAAAACCCCACTTGTGACCCCAATTGGTGTTGTTTACACCAAAGAATTTCCCCTTTTTATTCATATAAGAAACTCGCCTTTTCCTTTATCTGTTTCTCAAGCTGAATAGTGATTTTCTCAATTGCTTCACCAACTTCTTCTTCAGAGGGGTTGGCTCTTTCAAGAAACGAACCTGGGTATATTGGATTAAGAATGTAAACATGAATTTTGGTAGGCCAACCAAAAAATATTTTTCCTCTTGGCCAGATTTTATGGGAGCCGTAAATCACAGCTGGAAGAATAGGCTTGTCTAATTTTATTGAAAAAGTTGCTGCACCCTTTTTAAACGGTAGGACCTTTCCCGGATCACCTCGTGTCCCTTCTGGGAACATTATTAAAGAACGCTGACCATAATCCATAAAAGAACTGCACAGGCTTATGGTGTCATCTGTTGAAAGTTTCCGTATCTTACTTGATTTGCGTTCTACGGGGACCAAATTCATTACAGTGTTTACTAACATTCTTTTTATCCAACTATCAAACCAGTAGTCTCTTGCTGCTAACATTCCAAAGTGATTAAAGTTTTTCCTTGCGGATGCTGCAAGAACCGCAACGTCCATATGGCTGTTGTGGTTACTGCAAAAAATAAATGACCCCTCTGGTAAGTTTTCTCTACCAAAAACTTTGAGAGGGGCATAAAGGGTAAATACAATTTTGGAATAATAATAGAATAAAACTTTGAATATTTTATAGTAAAAGGCCTGCTTGCCCACAAGATAAGAATACCTGGGGTTTTGAAGCACATCCATACGTATTATTACTTTCTACCATATTTCATGTGAGCATCTGTAAAAGTATGAGAGCCAATTGCACAAACAAGAGATATGTCTAGCGCTAGAGTTGCACCAGCTATGATTTCAGCTAGTTTTTTAGAAGAGTTTTCACCATCCGCACATCCTAGTAGTTCCAAGTTGTTTCTCTGCATCTTTAGACGTGTTCCTCCGCCAACAGTTCCAACCGTAAGAGAAGGAAGGGTTAGTTTGAACTTCAAAGCGTCTCCTCTTTTTTCCAGGTCAAAATGTGCAATACTGTTTTCTGCCACACAGGCAGTATCTTGGCCCGTAGCCAAATATATGGCAGTAAGCGCATTAGATTCATGAATAGCAACCCCATGCGTACCAACCATACTAGAAAAAACCGGATAATATGCCCAGTTTTCATAAAGAACATCGGGGTCTACCTTCAGAACTTTTTTCATTACGTTGTTTTTGATTGTTGTTTCTGCAGTAACTCCGTGTCCTCTACCAAGGAGCATGTTTCTAACGGATGCCTTTTTATCACTGTTTATATTTGATTCTAAAAAATAATTATATCCGGTTTCTTTGCGAATAAGCTCACAGGCAACCTTTGCTGCCAATGTGACCATATTCTGACCTGCAGCATTTTTTGTGTCCATTACTATATCAAGAACAATATAGTTCTGAACGGTGTATTGGTCTATCCTCAATACTTTCCCGTGGTTGGTTGTGCTTTCAGCAGCAGCTGAAACTTTCTCTTTGTTTTGCTTTAACCAGGTTTGAAACTGTGCGCTCTCTTCTAAATTGTTAAAAATAAACACAGGAGCGCGTGAAAGTTCTTGCCTAAAATGTTTAACCTGTGTTCCTCCGCATAGTGAGGAAGCATACATCCCTCGATTCATGGACATCGCAAGCGTGCCCTCAAGCGTACAAATGGGAACACAAAAATCACCTTTTGCATAATTTCCCTGCAAGGACATAGGGCCCACAACAGCCATTGGTACCTTCATGAAACCCACGTGATTTTCAATGATCCCCTGTAGATCTTCTGCTTTGTCACTGATGCTATCATCAAGTTCAATACCTGAATATTTTTTTACCCACTCAAGGCGAGCTTTAGTATCCTCGGTTAAATAACCACGTGGAATTGACGAGTTCTTCCCGTTGTTTTCTTCAGCCATTTTTTCTCTGTATATATAGTGTGAATTATTAAATGAAGTGTCTCTTTGAGCGCACTTTATAATCTATGCAATATGAGCACATCATATGAATATACAAGGAGTAACAAGACGGTTCCAGTAAAAACAGAACATTAGTATTTTGTATAAAAATAACCACTTTACAAAAAATTTGTTAACCTGAAAAAATTTTTCAGAAAAACAATTAAAAAAATAAAGTGCTAGAGATACATAGAAAATATTATATTCCTAAAAGGGCATATGAAAAAAGCACTAAAAACATATGTGATAACCACGGTCTTTTTTGTAGCAACCATGGTTACAGCACAGTTTAGACCGAATGTTTACCCAGACCCAGTTGGCGATGACTCCTTTGAAGGTATAGATTCGTTTGGCCAAGAAGACATAGAAGATAGCCGGTTTAGCCATCAACAGCGACTATCTGCAAGCTTTTCTTTTTATAAAGGAGTCCCTATATCATCATACGCATACTCAAATATATTTGAATACAAGATACGCGAAGACCTCCGAGCAGATTTAAAAGTACACGGAGTAATGATCAATCCTGCATATCAAGATCTCTGGGTGTCCGAAATGTACCTGAAACCACACATGGCCATGGATGCTGGTCTTAAATATTCCCCAATGAACAACGGATTGTTTGATATTAACGCCAGGACCTACCACCGACCGGCCTGGAGTGGGCAGTCTGTCTATCTTACACTGTTAGGAATACCTATTAAAAGGTTGTACAGCTCAAAATCTTTTAGTGAAAATAATGGTCCTCACTATCCAGGTTTTATTGATTGGTTTTAAACTTTAGTAATTGTTTTTACTAACCCATTTCTTTAATTAAGTGGAAGCCTTGTCCAAAACACAATTCTTTCTTTTGATAGCTTTGTTTGTGAGTGTTCTGTTTTTTCGACCAAACAAACCAGAACCAAACACCCATAACTCTCTTCATGTAAAAAATGAGAATCGCTTACTGAATATCAGACAATTAACCTTCACGGGTGAGAATGCGGAAGCTTATTTTTCCGCAACCGGTGAGCAGCTAATCTTTCAAGCCCATGATGGAGACTCACTTTGTGATCAAATATACATTATGGATCTAGCCTCTGGTAAATCAGAAATGGTCTCAACTGGGTTTGGGGTCACTACTTGTAGTTATTTTCAATACCCAGACTGCGATAAAATTATTTACGCCTCGACACACCTTGCTGATAGGGACTGCCCTGAAAAGCCTGATTATAGTATGGGCTATGTGTGGAAGCTATATCCGGGCTATGACATTTTTTCAGCCGATGTAAGCGGTGGCAATCTTAAAAGACTGACAAAAACCGAAGGCTATGATGCTGAAGCAACAGTTGCTTTTAATGGAAGTAGGATTCTTTACACATCAATAATTAGTGGAGACCTAGAGGTTTGGAGTATGGACCTAGAAGGAACAAATAAGAAACAACTCACCAATCGCCTAGGTTATGACGGGGGAGCTTTTTTTAATATGGATGCGACAAGAATTGTCTGGCGTGTTTACCACCCAAAAACAGAAAAAGAGATCAAGGACTACAAATTCTTATTATCACAAAACTCAATTCGCCCAATGGCTCTTCAAATATGGACCATGAATGCAGACGGGTCAGACAAGAAACAAGTAACAGATAATGATGCTGCAAACTTTGGACCATACTTTTTTCCTGATGGTAATAGAATTATTTTTTCCTCAAATTTGCATGACCCTAAGGGCAGGGATTTTGACCTTTATGCTGTAAGCGTAGATGGTTCAAACCTAGAACGAATCACCTACTTTGACGGTTTCGATGGGTTCCCAATGTTTAGCCCGGATGGCAAATTCTTGGTCTTTGCTTCAAACCGAAACCAAAGGAAAGCAGGAGACACTAACCTATTTGTTGCAGAGTGGAAGTATAATTGAAAAACATAAAGTATTTATTATTAATCATTGCAGTTTCCTTTTCGAAGTCGCCAGATGATGATCTAGCATACCGCCTAGTCCTTGAGAAACTCAACGGAGAAATCCCAGAAGAGTTTGTTAGAGACGCATTCTCCCACAATAAAGTAGAAATACACAAAGTAATTGCAGAGCGGTTTGCTAAACCATATGAGAAAAAATCATGGTCAGATTACAGAAAAATCTTTGTAAAAGAATCAAGGATAAAGGCCGGTGCGAAGTTTTACAAAGATAACAAGACCCTTATTCAGTCCGTTTCAAAAAAGTATCTGGTTGACCCATTTATAATCGTTACAATAGCCGGCGTTGAAAGTAACTATGGTGTTCATCACTCTCAATACTCTGTGTTTAATGCGCTGTATTCCCAGATTCATGAAATGCCAAGAAGGTCTAAGTGGGCAACTAAAGAACTAGCAGAGTTTTTAAAGTACTGCTATAATGACAACCTGGATACTCAAGAAATAGGTGGGTCTTATGCAGGAGCCTTTGGATTTGGTCAGTTCATACCATCAAGCTTCACATATTACTCTGTAGATTTTAATGAAAACGGTGTCCGAGAGCCATACAGCTGGCCTGATGTTTTGGGAAGCATAGCAAACTATCTAAGGATGAATGGTTATAAGGCGAATAGTGCGGACTATGGTAAAAAAGGTGACATTTATAAGGCGGTCTATGCATACAACCATGCGGACAATTATGTAATGGCTGTTTTAGAATTAACAGAAAAAATTCGAGAAAGAGTTAGCGCTGAATAATATATTTTAGAAAGTTACGTTTAGTTTTATTTCTTCATCGCCTCTATCAATCATTACTGGCACGGTCATTCCTTCTCGAAGCTCTCCAAGCCTTTCCATGTACTCATATATATCTTTAATTGACTTACCATTAATCGCCTTAATAATATCCCCCTTTCTTATTCCAGCTTTTGCTGCTGGTCCATCAGGGTCTGAAAGACCATCTATTTTCAACCCGATTTCTGTTCCAACATAAGAAGGCATGACCCCAAGAGTAACCTTAAGAGATGTGCTTTTCATTTGACGTTGCTTCGGTCCAGCCTCAGAAAAAACGGGCCGGTTCTTTGCCCTTGATAGATGAAATACAACATCATAGACAAGGTCAAGCAGTGTTTTTGTTCCACTAAGGTTAATCTGTTTCCACGTATCCCTGGGTGTGTGATAGTCATTATGAATACCGGTGAAAAAGAATAGGACAGGAACATCCTCTATATAAAAAGAAGCATGGTCACTCGGTCCATAACCAGCGTTCGACATCCCTAGGGTAAACGTTCTTTCAGCCTTTAGACTGTCAAGCAGTGGTTTAAATACTGGCGAAGTGCCCACACCGCCCACAGTAAGAGAGGAATCAACCATTCTACCAATCATATCCATGTTGATCATTGTGGTTATTTTATTTATATCGATTGTGGAGTTTTTTATAAAGTGTTTTGACCCGAGCAATCCTTTTTCTTCAGCATCAAAACCTATGAAAACAATACTACGTTTTAGCCTACTTTTTTGAGCTGATAATTTTTGTGCCAACTCTAATAGACCAGAAACACCAGATGCATTATCGTCTGCTCCGGGGTGAGTGGATCGTGTCTCTGGATCTCTAGACCCAGACCCAGCGCCCCCCATTCCCAAATGGTCAAAATGAGCACCAACAACAATATACTCATCTCTATATTTTCTATTTCCGCTCTTAATTGTTCCCACAACATTAGCCGCTCGTGTTGTCTTGTGTGTTAGTTTAACGTTTGCAAAAAATGTGAGGCTGCCCAAATTGAAATTAATTGATGTCAAAGAGCGATTCATCGTTTCCTGAATAGATTGCCTGGACCAGCCGAAAGGTTTAAATAAATTGTCTGCAACTTTATTGGATAAGTGCACAACTGGAATACCCGCGTTTTTATAACCACGGTTATATGTTAGTGGATATAGGTTTTCATCTTCTATTTGAGATACAAATATAACACCAGCAGCGCCCTCGTCTCTTGCAACAAGCATTTTCTTGTGAAGCGAGGAATGGGATGCATATACAGAATGTTGGGTGTGACGCTCTGGGCTATGCCGCATTATTACTACCCATTTTCCATCAACATCGAGGCCTTTGTAATCATTCCACTGGAGGTCTTCTTGGTTGATTTTAAAACCATAACCAGCAAAAACTAAAGAGCCTGAGGTTTCAGAGCTGCCCGAAAAGGCTAGGGGTATATAATCCCTATTTATAATGAGTGTGTCGCCATTGGCAACAGCATAGTTTCCCTCACCTAGTTCTATGCCGGTTGTGATGTCAAAGGGTTGTATAAATGATCCATTAGACCCCGGTTTTAACCCATACGATTTAAACTGTTTAATAATATATGAAATAACATCTTTAGATCCTCGTGTGCCTGGATACCTTCCACCGCGGTTCTCATGAGATAAATAGCGTATATGTCCCATGATTTCATTTTGGGTGATATCCAAAGATGAGTCGGTTTTATTGCCTTGAATTAAAAAAAATCCGAGACACGCTATAAAAATAAAGAGATAAAGAGATTGTCTGTTTTCATTCATATGGAATTAAAATTTATATGGAATAAATCGTATCACAAAGATAAAGGAACTAATTTTATTATATGAAAAACAACATTGAAATATTCACTCACCCTGATTACTTGCCAGAGCGGTCCGACCCGATTAAATCCTACTTCTTTTTCTCATACCAAATTAAGATAGTTAACCGGTCTGTAGAAACTATACAGCTTCTAAGTCGCTATTGGCACATTGTGGATGGGCAGGGTAGGGCAGAGGATATTTATGGTCCAGGGGTCGTAGGAAAGACACCAATCCTTAAGCCCAATGATCTTTTTACATATACCAGCTTTTGCCCCTTGCCAACACCTTTAGGGTTTATGGAAGGTTCTTTTAGAATGCTGGATGAGTCAGGCAAAGAATTTGATGTTCCCATTGAGCGGTTCCAGCTTGTTGCTCCTCAGGTATTAAATTGAATTCAACAAAAGCCCAGTTGGTATAGCCTAAAAGCATGAACCGAACAAAGATCATTGCAACTGTGGGCCCCGCATGCGCAAACAAAAAAACATTGCAAAAACTAATTTCCCATGGTGTTTCCTGTTTTCGTATTAATCTATCACATGGTTCAGCCCGCGATAAAGCAAGCTATTTTGATTTGATCAGGTCCCTAGAAATGCCTTCTGGATTGCGGCCAACTATTCTTGCTGACCTTGCAGGTCATAAAATAAGAGTAAAAGATTTGGAATATCCAATTTTGATTACAAAAGGGGATAAAATAGCACTCAGCAATGAAAAATTTGAAAATGGGACAATACCTGTATCTAGTAGAGTGCGATTTCAAAAAGTAAACCCAGGAGCACAAATATTAATTGATGATGGTCGGGTAAGCTTAAAGGTCCTAGAGCACATTACAGACCAGACCCTGGTATGTGAAGCCTTAGAAGATGGTGCTATAGAAAATGGAAAAGGTGTCAATTTCCCAGAAATAGCACTAGATGTACCGGTTTTAACTGACCAAGACGAAAAAGACCTGTTGCTTTCCCTGCAAAAAGAGGCAGACTGGATAGCATTGTCTTTTGTTAGGTCTCCATCTGACTATTCTCTTATAAGTTCCAAAATTAAAGAAGCTGGATACAACACGCCCGTCATGGCAAAAATAGAAAAGTGGGAAGCAGTGCAAAACTTAAACAGCATTATAGAGTCCTTCGATGCTGTCATGGTTGCAAGAGGGGACTTGGGGGTAGAGCTTCCTGTTTCAAAGGTGCCCTTAGTTCAAATGGAGGTTGTTGAAAAAGCACATCAGCTTGGTAAGCCTGTTGTTATCGCAACACAGATACTCGACTCTATGACCAATCGCCCAGTACCGACCCGAGCTGAGGTTAGTGATATTGCGAATTCAATTCTTGATGGAGCAGATGCTTTGATGGTTACTGGTGAAACTGCAATCGGGAACCATCCTAAAAAGGTTATAAGGGTATTAAGGGGGGTAATAAAAGAAACAGAATCTGCGATCAATTATCAGAGAAATATTGAGATGCCAACAAACAAAACAACCAACACTGCAATGGCAATAAGCCAAGCAGCATGTTCGGTTGCGACTCATCAAAATATTGATGTTTTGGTAACCATGACCCACAGTGGCAGCACTGCTCGAATGGCCGCACGGTATAGGTCGGCTTCTAGAATTATAGCTATGACTCCCTCTAAAAAAATATGTCGCCAGCTTTCAATTGTATGGGGCGTGAGTCCTATATTGGTTGACGAATATGAATCGGCTGACGAGATTCCTATAGTCGCAAATAAAGTTCTTAAAGATAATGGTCTTTTGAAGGAGGGGGAAAAGTTTGTTATAACTGGTGGTGTTCCAGTAGGGGTTCCTGGGACAACAAACTACCTGTCGGTACTAAAACTAAATTAAATCTTTTTACTCTCTTTTAGTCTTCCAAGTTTTTCACAGATATATTTAGTGCCTCTGCGATCTGGGGGGTGCTCATCTTTACACTCATCAGTACAAACAAAATAAGCTTCTTCTAAATTTTTATTTCCAGCAGAGTTGTAATAAGACCACTTTCCCGTTTGAAAGCCAAGTTCATACATGCCTTCATATTTTTTTTCTCCATTCGCGTGATACCCGGTCCACTTCCCATGCGCCTTGCCCTGTTTATAATCACCAATGAATTTTTTATTTCCTTCTTTATCATAACCCGTCCAAGCGCCAGACTTAAACCCATTTTTTAGTGTTCCCTGTTCTCTTTTTTCTCCTGTTCTGTAGCGAAGAAAACCTGGGCCATTATATACTTTTTGGTTATAGATGAATCCAAGAAAGGAAGGGTCGTAATTGTCATCGGTAATGTACTGACCGGATCGGTCATATAATACGTCTTCCATATCCACAGGTGTCTTTGATGAACACCCAACTATTATTAAAAATAATAAAAAGAAAATTCTATTCATTATGTGCTCAATTTATTTATTAAAATCTAAGCACCATTATGATGATTAACAAAAACCAGACCTCTTTAATATTTAGGGCTTACCCTTTGTGGTTTCCAAATTAATGCGGAATGCTTTAGTTATTGGGGGAACAGGCCTGGTTGGTGGTCATCTAGTTGACCAGCTTCTTAGCTCTGATGACTATTCATCTGTTACAGCACTAGTGAGAAAAAAGGGCTTGCCAACTTCAGAAAAGATGACCGAGGTTGTTTTCGATTTTAAAAACGAAGAATCTTTCCCCAAACTTGATCACTGTAAACACGTGTTTTGCTGCCTTGGCACAACTATTAAAAAAGCTGGCTCTAGGGAAGCCTTTCGTTTTGTTGACTTTGAATTACCGGTTAAGCTTGCTAAGTGGGCCGAATCGAATAAAGCAGAGTCGTTTTCAATTGTAACATCGATGGGAGCTGATTCATCATCCAGCATCTTTTATAATAGAGTAAAAGGGGAGGTCGAGCAACAGATTCAGGAATATTCGATTCCAAGAATAAATATATTTAGACCTTCTCTAATTATGGGTAAGCGCAAAGAATTTCGACTTGGAGAAATAGTGTGGAAAGTAGTTTTTTCGATATTAAATCCACTAATGATTGGTGTAGCAAAAAAATACAGGGGAATTCACGCTGAAAACATTGCAAGGGGGATGATATATCATTTAGATAAACTCCAAGATGGTGTTCATATAATAGAGTCAGATGAAATTAAACCCACCTAGGAACACATAGTGCTATTCAATAAATATCTCATCTGCAAAAACCCATGACTTTTTACCTGCTCCATGATGCCAGTCAGGACAGGTTCCCCTGTTTAAAGCCTTGATCTTTATATACCGCGCAGACAGGTTTATTTTTGGGCTTTGAACCGTAGTACGGTTTGCTGAGCCATTTCTTTTACCGTCTTTTACTTCAATCATTAAAGGGTTTTTATAAGATTCCCCATCCTTAGAAAATGAAATTTCGATACCCACTGGAAGGAAGATCCAAACACCGTGCGACTCTAAAAAACCAATTGAAATACCCATGATTCTTTCTCTTTCTTCAAGGTCTATAACCACTTCTAAATCTTGTTCAAGCCAACCCTGCCAATATCCATCATTGTGGGCAATGGTTCCAGTTAAACCGTTTACAAGTGTTCGCATCCCGGTTCCAGTATATCTATTGCTATGGGATGTAAGATATTTAATTTTTTTGCCGATTGCTTTGCTAAAGAATATTGTTTTTTCAGAAACTTTTCCGGCTATCGATTGATCAATAAACAAAGCAGCCTTTATTGTTGTTTTCTGGTTTAACAAAATTGGATTTTTATATAAAGCTGAATTGCTAGCCGGGGGTGACCCATCAGTTGTATACCTTATTTCTTCTCCGGGTTTTTCAGAAATCAGTTTTATAGCATAGGAACCGCTATCTTCTGTCTGTTCGGAAAGAATGTTTACGAAAAACGACCCAGGAGCGTATACCCACCCCATCATATCAAACCTCAATAGCAGCTTTTTCAATCTAGAATAAAAATCTTCATAAGAATTAGAACCCGGTCCTGACCAAAGCACCTCTGAAAGTGCTGACAATCTCGGGAGAACTTGATATTGGGCCCTGTCTGGAGTCTGAACATACTCGGTCCAGAGATTGCCTTGGCCACCTAAGATAAATTTAGCCTCTTCGTTTGAAAGTTCTGGTGGAACAGGATTAAAGGAGTAAACTTTTTTGAGTGTGGTGTATCCGCCGAAAGCTTCCGGAGATGTTTCAGGGTTAGCCTGATAATAGTCAAAGTAGCAATGTGAAGTTGGGCACATTATAACATCATGTCCTTTTTTAGCAGACTCTATTCCGCCATCCATTCCTCTCCAGCTCATAACGGTGGCGGTTTTTGCAAGGCCCCCCTCGAGAATTTCATCCCAGCCAACAAGCTTTCTATCTTTTGATAGAATAAATTTTTCAATTCTCTTGATGAACCAACTTTGTAGTTCGTTTTCGTTCTTTAGGCCTTCAGACGCTATTCGATCTTGACATTTGGGACACTTTTCCCAATTAATTTTATCTGCCTCATCACCGCCAATATGAATATATCGCCCAGGAAAAAGGTCAATTACTTCTTCTAATACATTTTCAAGAAATGTAAAGACCTTGTCGTTTCCAGCGCAAAAAATATCAGTGTTGGGCCAGTATGAACCGGGCTTTACAGGGATATAGTCTCCTTTGCATGAAAGCTCTGGATATGCGGAAAACACCTCAGAGGTATGCCCTGGCATTTCAATCTCTGGAATAACTGCAATATTTCTTTTGGATGCATACTCAACAACCTCGCGTATTTGATCCTTGGTATAATACCCACCATATGTGGCGATCTCATTTTCTAAAGGAGGGGACTGTTTTTTCCATGGTTCATGTCTTCTATCAACCCGCCAAGCTGATTTTTCGGTTAACAGTGGGTATTTATCTATTTCGATTCGCCAACCGTTATCATCTGTCAAGTGCCAATGGAATACATTCATTTTATGAAGGGCTATCATGTCTATATACGTTTTTACAAACTGTACATCAAAAAAGTGCCTTGATACATCAAGGTGCATGCCTCGATATCCGAAATTTGGGGAGTCTTCAATTATGCACATTGGAACCTTTGTGCTTGTAGGTCTTGACCCTGTTTCTAATTCTGGATCACAAAGCTGTCGAAAAGATTGAAAACCATAAAACAGACCAGAGACAGAAGATGCTTTTAAATCAACTTTTTGATCGCCATTGATTGACAGAGTGTAACCTTCTTCTGGTATATTGTAACGAGTATTTAAAGAAACCAGTATTCTTTTCTTGCTTTTATTTATGGAAGAAATCCCTAAGCCTTTAATAGGGTTTAAGAAGGATTGAAACAATTCAGCAATATTTATTTCTTCGATCGAATTATTCTCAACAATGATTATTTCCACTTTATTAATGTCTATATAGTCACCTTTGGCCTTAATGGATGTGGGCTTTGGAACTATATTAATGTCTTTCATATGCGTATTTAGGTTATTGTTTTCAGATACATTAGAAATGTAGCCCAGGCTACAAGCTAAAATAAACAGTGAGGGAGCTAACAAAACAGCAGTCTTCATTTGAACAAATTTAACCTATTTTAGGTATAATACTTTTTCCGCTGAGAATGCCTCATTCGATCTAAAAGAAATTAAATAAACCCCAGATGGTAGTTCTTTACCAAATTCAGTTTTACCGTTCCAAATAAAGGAATGTTTTCCAGGTTTGCTATAAAATATTTGTTCATTGTAAACTCTGCGTCCAAGGGCATCTACTATGTTAATTATGATGTTTCCTCCAATGGTGGTTTCATAATTAATTATAGCTATAGAGTTAAAGGGGTTGGGGAAAACTGATTTAACAAGCGCATTACCTTTTTGGGCTCCGCTATTAGGCTCTTCGAGCGTAGATGTGGTAAAGTTTGGAGAAAATCGAATCGCGTCAAAAACCACACGTGACCCCTCTGATGATTCGCCAACAACGTCTCGAAGTACAATGCTAGATTGTGAACCAGCAGGTAGACTCAGGGTTGATATTGTTTGGAAACTCCCCTGGTTTAGGCTTTGGTCAACAACTATATCTGTTTTTGTGCTTGTACCATATGAGCTTTTTATCCTTATCTCATAAATAGCTTCTGTTGAAACCTCAATGCCTTCAGGGATATATATATCAATATTGTGTTCTCCAGAGTCCTCCAAAAAAGGAACCCAGATAGCATAGTGCCTACTCTCTTCCATGTTGTTTGCGGTAGGTGCGGACCACGAATCATTGTTGAAACCGGTGTTCAAATAGCTCCAGTCGGGACCCTGAAATCTTTGAAAACCATTGTCCCCATCATCTATTAGGTCGTTGGATACCCAGAGCCACTCACTTCTGTTACCGCGGAAATTCTCGATGGGGTCAAAGCTGGTATGCCACCAGCCAAAGGGGTCGACAGCGTATGGTTCGACTGTATCAAAAAACCAATTTCCTTTTCTAATTTCAAAATGTAAGTGTGTGTTGATAGCGCATCCACTATTTCCGGCAAAACCTAATGTGTCTCCCGTTTCTACGTTCTGTCCCACAGCAACATTCAGAGGAGGGCTCATATGTAGATAAACTGTAAAATAATCATTCCCATGTGCTATGATTATCGTACCCTGTTCACCGTTTGGAGTAATTCCCCCAGGGCAGGGATCTGCAGCCTCAGAAAAAGATGCCCACAAAACATAGCCACTAGCCGGGGCTAAAAGAGGTGTTCCATACGGCATAAAATAATCAACCCCCGCATGACCATCGTAGCATGAAGAGCCAGATAAACAACTTGGGTAAATAACATCATCACTAAATTCTCTTCCATCAAACCTCAAGAACAAATTGTCAGTTTGGTTAGAGTATGGATGGTGATGGTCTACGTACTGTGATGCGGGATACTGTTCAAAGCTTGGAAGGGCAAATGGTCTTATCTCTAAGAAGGGATTTTGGGAGAATAAAAATACTGCACTATGTAAAAATAAAAATAAGTATGATATAATGGATAAATTTTTCATTGAGCTCTAACTTCTATTTGAATATACTATCAACATCTTCAAGAATTGAAACTTATTAGAGGTCAAAAAATGAGATCAAAGGCTTTGTTTTTTAGTGTTTGTTTTTTCGCGTTTATTCAACTACCTGCAACAGAAATCGATAGCTCATTTTCACTTAAGTGGAACAATGAGCCTTGGGGTTCTGGTGGTTTGATTCCTGCTGGTCCTCCTTGGAATATGATTGGTCCTTACGATTTTGATGGAGATGGTTTTGGGGACTTTGTTGTCTCGAGCTCATACGCAGGGGAGTTTTGCAATGGGGTTTACCATTACGAAGCAACAAGCAACGATTCCATTGAGCTACAATGGGTGTATACCTTTTATGATCTAAGTTGCACTTATGATGCTTATTCAAGCGTTGCTGTTGGAGACATTGACGGAGATCAAAATCATGAGATTTTATCACTGGTGGACACAAGCCCAGGGGCGCCCGGACAAAAAGGTTTACAGATATTTGAATGGAACACAGATTCAATGTCCTTTTTATCCACACCAACCTATACTTGGGATATGGGGCTAGATAGTGTTTGGGAGGCCGCACAAATATATGTAGACGAGCTTGATGGTGACCCACAACAAGAAATAATCGTTTCTATAATGGATGGCCCATGGGCCGAGTTAGGTACGGGTGGTAGTAGCCGTTTAATGATATTTGAATTAGATACAATTATCAATGATTCTGCAATATTTCACATTGAATATGAAGATAACGCATGGAGCAATTGGAGTGGGTATAATATTTCAACGGGAGACCTTGACAATGATGGGTTAAAAGAGATTTACACCGTTGGTTATAATTATTTTCATCTCATCATTCATGAAAACAGCGGAGAAGACACCTATGAATACCAAACAGACTTTTATGTTTGTTCAGAACAATACCAAAGAGCAAATCAGGGAATAGTCGTTGCGGACATAGATAATAATGGAACCAATGAATTATTCTGTGCAACATCTGGTGTGAATTCACTGACAGGAGACTTAATAACGCCTGGTTCATTATTTGTTGTTGAAGGGATAGATGATGTTAGCAACTTATCGTATGCTAATTTTAATTTTTTTAAGAGCTATACCGGTGGTCTAAGACAAATAAATATTGGCGATGCAGATGGAGACGGTAGCCCAAATCTTTACCTGGCCGCACACTATGACGAAGCGGTATACGATTGGGAGTTTAACGGCGGGGACCCATTAACAGCAGCAAGCTATACAGAGCGAGCAATCTTTATGGATGACACAACAGATAACTATACCCCAGGCAATGACCAGGGTAAAGTAAGAGTTGCAAAGCTATTTACTGGTGATGTTGATAATGATGGGCTTGGGGACATCATTTTTTCGTCAGCAAGTTTTGCGGCGGACAAACCACACTTATTCATGATAGAAAATGATGGCTTATTGACCAATGATAATACTGAGCTTCAATTACCTCTAGTATTTACCATTGGTCAGAATTATCCAAACCCATTTAATCCAGATACAAAGTTTGATTATACCATCTATCATACGAATGATGTGTCTTTGAAAATTTATGATATCTTGGGTAATGAAATATACACGGTTTATAATGGCACAAGAACACCAGGCTCATATCGGGCAACATGGAGAGGGGTTAATAATAACAACAAGCCGGCTGCAAGTGGTATATACTTTTATCAGTTGGTCTCTGGCGATAATAGTATAACAAAAAAACTATTATTAAACAAATAACCAACACCTAAGGATTGAGCTTCCAACTCTTCCTATATGCAATGACCAAAGTTTGCAATGAAATCGTTGTCATGGGTGTCATCTCACTAACTGTTTTAATGTCAATCTCATGCTATCATCAAAAAAAACCAGAAGATGTTTTTGTAATAGCTACGTACGATGATGTTAAGGACTGGGACCCGGGAACTGCATTTTCGCTAGAGGTGTTGCCTATGTCAAACATTTACGAACCCCTTCTGTGGTATGATGCTGGATCGGTACCCCCAAAACTTTTGCCAGCGCTAGCAACTTCATATTCAAAATCTGCTGATGGGTTAACGTGGGAGTTTTATCTTAGAGAAGGAGTTTGGTTTCATGATGGTATCGCGTTTGATTCCAAGGCTGTGAAGTTCGTTGTAGATAGAAATAAAAGATTATATGGCGGAGCCAGTTTTATATGGTCGGCTGTTGACAGTGTTTCTACAAATGGACCCCACAAAGTAATATTTAACTTGTCAAAGCCGGTCCCGCTTGATAAGGTCGTTAGCTCACAATATGGAGCCTGGATTTATTCCCCCGGCATTCAAGGGGTTTCCGCTGATTCTTTGCGCCAGGGTTATGCGTCAGGAACGGGTCCCTATAAACTTAAAAAATGGTCTAAGAACAAATACATTTTGTTGGAAGATTATAAGGAATATTGGGGGGGGTGGAATAGAGATGACCACTTTAGATCTGTTTTGATAAAAGTTGTTTCAGAGGCATCAACACGTTTACAAATGATTGAGAGCGGGCTTGCAGACTATTCTTTTCTAATACCCGTCCAGTTATTAGATAGGCTAAAGAAGAACCCGTCCATTAGTGTTTCATATCATCCTTCATGGATCAACCATTTTTATTTACTTAACACAAAAAAAGCCCCCACGAACAACATCTGGGTACGTCGGGCTATTGCAGCTGGTATGGATCGAGAAACGGTATCTAGATATATTTATGGTGATTCAGGCGATGAGGCTAAAGGATTAATTCCTGCAAACATGCCATTATTTGAAGCCCCTGATAGCCTGGTATCCTATGACCAAGAGATGGGTAAAAAGTTTATAAGTAGATCTAGGGTTGGTTTAAATGATCTGAAACTGGATTTGTCATATATTTCCACTTCTGAAGAATATCGACTTACATCTTTTCTTTGGATGGATAATTTAAAAAAGATCGGCCTTGATCTTGATCTAAAGCCAGGGCTGTGGTCTTCAAACTGGGAGAGGGCTAAAAACCTAGACACGGCTCCAAATATTATTTCTATGGCATGGTGGCCAACTCTTTCTTCACCATCTGATTGGTTTTTTGGTCTATATAGCACTGAAGAAACCCCTCTTTTTAATTTATCGCACTATAGTAACTCGTCTGTAGACTCTTTACTTTCTGAGGCTTGGCACCAAGAGTCCTTCAGTTCAGATAGCTCAAAAAAACTATATAAAACAATTCAGAATATACTTATAAAGGATTGCGTGGCGGTTCCAGTTGTTGATATTAATGTTCAGTCAGTATACAAAAGTAATATAACTGGCTTAAGGAGTAATCCGGCATATTCAACATTGTTGATTTATTTTCTTGGGCGACCGTCATGACCAGATACTTGTTAAAGCGGGTCACCTACACCTTTTTAATTTTAATAATTGTTAGTTCCATTACATTTTTAATAGCCCATTGGTTACCTGGCGATCCTGCCGCACTGTGGGTGGGGGACCACCCGACCAAAGAGCAGTTAGAGATCGCAAAAAAAGAGCTCGGCCTTGATAGGCCCATCTATAAGCAATATGTTTCTTTTCTAAAAAAAACCCTCACCCTTGATTTGGGAGTATCCTTAAGAACCAGACAACCCGTGACCGCAGAAATATTTCACAGGTCAGCTGCAACATTTGAATTGGTATTTATATCAATGTTCCTTGCGACTCTACTTGGGTTGTTTCTAGGAATAAAAGCAGCGCTATACTCAAATACAAAGCATGATTATCTAATAAGGGGTTTTGCTTATCTTGGGATATCCATTCCTGTGTTTTGGTTGGGGATGATCTTACAACTTATATTTTTTGGGGTATTGCAGTGGTTGCCGCTTCAAGGTAGATATTCAGGTTTTGATCTTTTGAATATTGATTTGCCGTACAATAGCGGCTTGTTCTTACTAGATGCTTTTTTATCTGCAGAGTGGGCACTAATGCTGGACGGCATAAGGCATATCTTTCTTCCAGCGCTAACGATGGCTTTTGGTGTGTTGGGTATTATAATAAGGACATCTCGTTCGGCATTAATAGAAACCATGAGTGAGCCATTTTTTAAGACTTATCTCGCATACGGACTTTCGCCCAATGAGATTGCAATGAGCTCGGCATATAAAAATACCCTTATCCCAGTTTCTACAGTTGCAGGATTAAGCTTTGGTTTAATGCTTGGTGGCACATTCTTGGTTGAGTCGATTTTTGATTGGCCCGGCTTGGGCCAGTTTAGTGTCTTGTCGCTTTTAACAAACGACTTTCCGGCAATAATAGGTGTAACCCTTTTTTATACCTTTGTGTATATACTGATTAATCTAATATTAGATATTATTTATCCATTGATCGACCCAAGGATTCAAAGGTAGATAAATGATTTCGCACTTCATATCATTGAAAAAAACAATAGCGCCATTAGCTGTTGTATTTCTTTTTGCTCTTATTGTCTTTTCACTATTGATTCCCTTTGTTAGTCAATACGCAGAAGATATATATGGCGCTGTTCATTTTGAAAGAGGTGGGCAACCGCCTTCCTCTCGACACTGGTTTGGAACTGACTCTGCTGGACGCGATATGTTTACCCTTACAATTCGAGCGGGGTTGTCTTCTTTAAAAGTAGCTTTTGGAGTTGTTTTTTTGTCCATTTTAATTGGGGTTCCTATAGGTATGTTGTCAGGCGTTTCAAGCCGACGAACAGATGAGATAATTATGCGAATTACAGATGCCTTTTTATCTTTTCCTCCTTTGATATTGCCACTGATAATAACTGCAGCTCTTGGCCCATCTTTAAATAATGTTATTATTGGGATTTCTGTATCTTGGTTTCCTTGGTATGTTCGTATTGCTCGAGCACAGGCATTGATTATCAAAAACACTGATTATGTTTCTATCTCTAAGAGTATGGGAGCAGGGAGATTTCATATCATACGAAAACATATTTTCCCCAATAGCGCTGTACCAGTAATTATCCAGGGAACATTAGATGCGGGCTATGCGATCTTAGCAGCTGCTGGTCTATCATTCATTGGTCTAGGGGCACAACACCCTGAAACAGAATGGGGTCTCCTTTTAACACAATCACGTGCACAATTCATTAATCATTGGTGGGAAGGTTTTTTCCCGGGCCTGTTCATAGTGCTTACTGTCATTTCTTTCAATATCATTGGTGATGAATTAAGGTCCTATTTAAACCCTAAAGAGACAACCCCCAGGTGAAAAAGAATCTTTATAAGATTTGTGGTCTTAGTGTGGAGTCTCATTCACCTGGTGGCCCCATAAATATCTTGAAAAATGTTGACCTAACAATTAACAAAGGAGAAACACTGGGGCTGGTAGGCCCTACGGGATCTGGTAAAAGCATGCTCGCCTGGTCATTAATCGACTTGTTACCAGTGGGGTGTAAAATTACAAGTGGAAACATAACTAGAGATGGGAAAACAGAAACAGACCTATCCTCCTCAAGAGGCGAGCATACAGCAATGATTTTTCAAGATCCGATGCAATCTTTAAACCCCATTCAAACCATTGGTAAACAA
This sequence comes from uncultured Fidelibacterota bacterium, assembly GCA_902562835.1. Lineage (GTDB taxonomy): Bacteria > Fidelibacterota > Marinisomatia > Marinisomatales > UBA1611 > CACEUX01. The sequence continues at coordinate 31,740 of CACEUX010000001.1, read as the reverse complement.
TTTACCATTATTGCTAAAAGGAAAAGTGGTTATACACACAAAGATGCTGAATCCAATATAGAAAAATGGCTAAAAAGGGTTCGCCTTGATAGTGTGAATGATATCCTAGATCGTTTTCCACATCAACTTTCTGGTGGACAAATGCAAAGGGTAATGATTGCTTTCGCATTATCAGTAGTTCCTGAATTCATCATTGCAGATGAAATAACAACAGGTCTCGATGCAAATAATAAAATAGAGATTATGGACTTATTGTTTGAAATTCAAAGCGAGCTTGATATTGGAATATTGTTAATAACTCACGACCTTGGAACTGTTAAGCACTATTGCAAAAGGGTTGCTGTGATGCGCTCTGGAAGTATTGTCACAGAAGGTAGGACCAATAACGTTTTTTCTGATCAAAAAAATGGCTATTCAAGCTCAATAATTAAAGCTTATGATAAAACAAATAGTAGGTTAAATGCGCCTAGAGGTAAAAATAAAAAGGAGCTGATACTATCAATAAACAATTTTAAAAAAAGCTATTTTAATAACGGGTTAATAAACACAGCCATAAATAACGTTTCAGTAGATTTGTATCAATCAACCACCCTAGGCCTTGTGGGGGAGTCTGGGAGTGGCAAAACAACACTGGCTAGAATGATATTGAACATATTAGATCGCGACTCTGGAACAATGGAGATAAAAACTGATAAGGATTCTCCAAAAAATCTGTATCGGTCGACTAAAAAGATTGGGGCTGTTTTTCAAGACAATATGGCCTCATTCAATCCCAGAATGACAATTTCTCAAATTTTATTAGAGCCCCTGTGGCTAGTTGGTGTTAGAGATTCGGAATCAACTGAAAGAAAAATTAATCAAATAATGGCAGATATAGACCTTGACCTTGATTTGTTATCACGTTATCCGCATTCTCTATCAGGGGGTGAAAGGCAGAGGGTCTCTATTGCTCGCGCAATGATGTTAGATCCAAAGATTCTGATTCTAGATGAGCCAACATCTGCCCTTGATATCCACATTCAGCATAGAATACTGGCTTTGCTCAAATCACTACAAAAGCACAAAAAATTATCATATCTTTTCATATCACATGACCTAGCTGTTATATCAAAAATGGCAGATATGATCGCAGTGTTATTCAGGGGTGAAATAATTGAAACGGGAAATGTTGCAGAAGTTTTAAATAATCCACAGCAGGATTATACAAAAAACTTGATTGCGTCTTCAATGTGGAAACAGAATATTAAATAATTGATAGGAAAATTCTTCAATGGCAAATCAAATTACAATCGCATCAGTTCAGATGTATGTCCACCAAGAGCAAAAAAAGAATCTTATTCAAATTGAAAAACACTTAAAACATATTAAGAACATATTTCCCGATATCTCTATGGTTGTTTTTCCTGAACTGGCAGTCCATGGTATTGTTGAAGACAGCGTCAAGGCATCAGTAGAGATTCCTGGAGAGTTAACCACCGCCTTTTCCAATTTGGCTAAAAATCATGGGCTTTGGTTAATTCCTGGGAGCATTTATGAAAGTTCTAAAAAGGATGTGTTCAACACAACTCCGATATTCTCACCGGATGGAAAAATGGTAGGCCGGTACCGCAAGAGGTATCCATGGTACCCATATGAGAAATCAACACCGGGGAAAGAGCCATTTGTGTTCAATATTGAGGGGGTTGGTTGCGTTGGAATTATGATATGTTATGACATTTGGTTTCCGGAAGTTGCAAGGGATTTGGTTAATCAAGGGGCAGAGCTTATCATTGTTCCGACCATGACAACTACGGGAGACAGACCTCAAGAACAGATTATTGCAAAAGCAACGGCCATAACGCAACAGTGCTATGTCGTTTCTTGTAATGGCGTTGGATTTGGGGGTGTAGGAGGTTCTATTATTGTTGACCCTGAAGGGGCTACGCTCCAAGAGTCGGGTGAGGGGCCATATCTGCAAACCGCTATAATTGACTTTGATAGAGTACGTCTTATAAGAGAGAGGGGAATCGCAGGAGTAACAAACCCCCTAAAAGATTTTTTTCAAAACACACAATTATTCTCTGTTTATCGCAATGAGGATTAATAAATTGAATTTTTTAGTAAAAGAAAAAGGCTGCATATATGTTTGATTTCAAAGAATATTATAACCTTATCCTATCCAACACAGCCCTAAAAGGACTGGCTCTTATAGCGATGTCAATCGTCAGCGCGAAACTTGTCGATATAATTTTCTCTTTAATTTTTAAACGTGTAGTAAAAACAACAAAAACAACACTGGACGATAAAATACTCCAGCTTTTGCATAAACCAATTTTTTATTCCATTCTATTTGTTGGATTTATTTTATCGATAAAAACAATAGCGCTTCCAGAATATGTTGAATTTGTTATGGTTGGATGTTTTAAAACCGTTACAACCATTATTTGGTTGTTTGTTATTTCAAAAATCCTAGTTATGTCGATGGACTGGGCATCAAGGCAGACAGCATCCAGTAATGTATTACAAAAAAACACACTGCCATTGTTTAACAACCTAGGGAAAATAGGTATAGGACTTTTTGGCGCTTACTTCATCTTCCTTAGTTGGGATATTAACATTAATGGTATTTTGGCATCTGCTGGTGTCTTGGGTGTGGTTTTGGGTTTAGCAGCAAAAGATACAGTTTCCAATTTTTTTGCAGGAATCTTCCTTATGGCTGATGCCCCATTTAAGGAGGGAGACTATATCCTTCTGGATACAGGCGAAAGGGGATATGTAAAGAAAATGGGCTTAAGGTCAACAAGGTTCATGACTCGGGATGATATTGAAATAACAATACCCAACTCAGTGATAGCAGCATCGAAGATTGTAAATGAAAGTGGTGGGCCAGGAGAGACAGAGCGGGTTAGGGTCAATATACAAATTTCCTATAAAACTGACATAGTAAAGGTGAAAGCAATTTTAGTTGATATAGCAAAGAAAAATGAAAATGTCCTGAGCTCGCCAGAACCTAGAGTTCGATTTCGTGAATTTGCGGACCATGGTTTAAGGCTACAGTTATTATTTTGGATACACAAGCCAGAGATAAGGGGAAGAACAGTTGATTCTGTTAATACAGAGATTTATAAAACCTTTGAAGAGCAGAATATTTCGATTCCTTTTCCAACAATGAATGTTTTAATGCCAGGCGAATCAGAAAGTAATCTGTGATAGTAAAACTTGTTGCTCTTGCTTTTTATTTCAGTACCCTCCTTATTAATAGGCTATTTCGCATTAAAAAAAGTTTCTAATATTTCTGATTAATATGTTGGCGGTAAGTAGCTGAGTTATTGGATAGTTGCCCTCTCAGCTTGATTAACGGGAGAATCTGGATGGCTCTTAATTGGCCTGACTGGTATGTGGGCATTATTGTTTAAATCGATCTATGAAGAATATAGAGCTTTGATCCATTCGCTCTCTTCTTCCGATAAAACATCTCCAAGAGATGCGGCAACCTTGACCTGTTCTTCATTTCTTTGCCCTAGCAAAACACATCCTGTTGGGGCGTCATTAAAAAGGGCGTTAACCACACCATACATAACCGGGGACTCTTGATTTTTATATCTATGCTCTAACCTTTCTTTATTTTGTTTCATTTTTTCTATAACGGACTCATTTACAAATTGCTTAAGCCCAGAGCGATGATCTCCAGTTTCAAAAGTTGCCGGCTTATTATATTTCCCTGTAAGTAGGCCATGCTTAATAGGCGAAAAGAAACATACACCGATGTTTTTACTGTCTACATAGTCCTTTAGCCCTGATGATTGGTACATATCATCCATAACATTTCTATATGGCTGAACAACATCAGGGTCACACGCCTCAATATAGTTTAATATTTTATTACAGGACCAGTCCGATAAGCCTATATAGCGGGCATACCCATCATTTTGAAACTTCTTTATTATATTCAGAGCATCCTGGAAATACTCCCCCTGATTTCCAAAGTTGCAGTGGTGAAAGTAAATCAGGTCAACATAGTCCGTCCTAAGGTTGATAAGTGATCTCTCCATATTCTTAAGCATATGTTTGGGATTGTACCAGTGAGAATGGGGGCCTTTATCCCACCCAACTTTTGTTGCAATAAAGATTTCTTCCCTGGGGACGGTTTCCCAAACCCCTCCAATTAATTGTTCAGACTTACCCTCTCCATATACATCAGCAGTATCCCAGTGGTTTATGCCGCTTTCCCATGCCTTTATTAGAACGGACTTAGAGTCATTATCATTTTGGTTTGCCCAGCCAACCGAAACCTTGCCGGACATATTGGCTCCTCCAAAAGCCCAGGTCCCCAGGCTAATAGCTGAAACTGATTCATTGGTGCGTCCTAAAACAATTTTTCTCATAACAACCTATTTATTGAATTACAAAATTATTAAAAAGCCAAGTAACTTCCTGCAAGATTATGAGCAGTAGCAAACTAAAAATTCTTGATATTGGCCATTCGGGTCTAAGTATTGAAGATGCACAATCTCTTCTTGAAACGACGATAAGCCAAACATCCTTTGAGGGCCAAGTTCGCGCTATAAAAGTTATTACAGGTCATGGTACTGGGAAATTGCGAGAGCTGATCCGTCAATGGTGCATTGACCAAGACGGTCGCTTTCAAGCAGTTATTTATGGTGAAGACTATAACATTTTCAATAAGAATGCCTCAGATATGAGGGCGGATTGTAACATATCTAAAGATTCAGACTTTGGCCGCAATAACAGGGCAGTGACCTATATATGGCTTTGGTAGGATATATGATCTTTATTCCGAAAAACTTTGTTAAAATATCATATGATTTCTAAGCCCCAAGGATACGACCATTTATTTCAAAACCTGATTCCTAACAGCATCGATGGTATTAAGATATTTGGGGTTGAAGACCAGTATGTTAAGCCTCAAGACTACGATGCTGTAAACAACCTAGAGAATAGAATCTGGGCGGAGCTCTATCAAAATCTTGAATTACTTCTTGATCAATACGCTTCCAGTGAATACCTACTAGGCCTAAGAGCTCTTCCCATACCTAATAATATGTTCCCTGATTTTAGCGCAATATCCCCATTGCTTGAAAACTCAACAGGGTGGACGCTATTATCGGTTGCGGGATTTTTAGATGAAGAGTTGTTTTTTGAGATAAATAAGAAAAGACAATTCCCTGTAACAGAGATAATTAGGAAGTCACCTAGGTTTGATGAGAAATATTCTGGTGCAGATATTAAAAATAATAAAGGCTATACTCCGGAGCCAGATATTTTCCATGATATACAAGCCCATGTGCCATTTCTAATGAACAAAGAGTATGCAAAGTTCATGTGGGAAATTGGTATTTTGGGAGATGAGATAATAAAAGACCATCGTAAGCTAGGTTCCGATCTTGTTACTCATAACCTCAAGCGACTACAAAACTTTGCATGGTGGACCTATGAATATGGCCTGTTAAAAAATAATGGAGCATCTGATAATTTTAGAAGAGTACACAATGACATCCAATATGAGATATATGGTGCGGGAATTATATCCTCTTTTGATGAGGTAACAAATGTGGTTGAATGTGCAAAAGGGAAATCTGGTCGGTCTATATTTTTACCTTATGATATTGAAGAGATAGTGATGACCTGTTTTGATTATAGCAACATACAAGACCGCTATTATGTGATTGAGTCAATGGAAGAGCTATACCGGTCATTTAGAGAAAATAAAGAGATTTTTTTATTTGAGGGTTAGATCAATTAGTTATTTGCCACTCCTTTTTCCATTAGCTATGGCTTTTTTTAGTTGTGCCGGTAATAAATATCAAAATATGGCTCACAATAACCCGGCTGCTCTAGTTGCCTTAGAAGATTCTTTGTCTATATATGGGTTATCACCATCGATCACAAGGTCATTGGCATTTGCACACAATAGACTTGGGAGTAAGGAACTGGAGACAAACAACTATGAAGCAGCTATTGTTCATTTTTCACATGCGTTAAAACTTTCTGATGGAGATACTTTATCACAATACAATTTATTATTGGCAGAAGGACACTCTCTTTATAAAAAAGGCAATAAAAATGGGCTTTGGGATGCTATCCAAAAATATAATAAAGCCGCTCAGCTTAAACCTCGGCTAGGGGAGGCTCATTATTATATTGGTCTTTCTTATCATAAGATCGGAGATACTGATTTTGATCTGATTATAGAATCATATGAAAAGGCCCTGGGCCTTTCATTGAGGCCAGAGATAATGCAAAAAACTAAAGAGGAATTATCGCTAGCGTTAGAACGAGAAAAACGTCTAAAAGATTTTTGGAAATAATCACTTTTATATAGTTTTCTATCAAATTCAATACATTCTATAAATTCTTGACACATTGCCCATTTTGCATTAAAATCCTCTAGCTTTAGCGCATTTTGTTGCTAAAAGTGTTCATAATCCGAGGTAAAACATGACACTAATTAATAGCCTACAAAAGCGAGCACTGCTCGCTACAGTCGTCCTTACGCTTATAGGGTCCACTCTATATGCTAAAGGAAAACTCACCCTATCAGGAAGGATAGTTGATTCAGATGGCAAGAAGGTTAAAAAGGCCATAGTCACATTGCTTTCAGGGGGCGAAGTTGTTGATGAAGAAAAAACGGGCGGCAATGGGAAGTTTAAATTCAAAAAGTTAGAAGAGGGTGATTATGTGCTGCAGGCATCACATGATAATTTGGGATCAGCAGAAAAAATTGTCACACTAACTGGAAAAGAAAACATAGGAGACATAGCGCTCTCAACTAAAAAACCTAGTGCCCCAGTTGCGGAATCTCAGGTTAAGGCAGCGCCAAGCGGACAGCCAGAGCGCATCTCAGTGACGGTTCCACAAACCATGGAGGCAATGGGGAGTCCAAGTAAGGATTTCATTCTGAATGAGCTAAACTTTGAAATAAAAAAGCTTTCTGCAGAATTCAAACACCTTTCTCAGGAAATGGATGATTTAAAGGCTTTAAGTAAGATGTGGGTTAACCCTCTTACTATTTATTCAAAAGAAATAATTCTAAAAAACGGTAGTACTGTTTTTGGTAAGATTATTTACCAGGATGATAAATCGCTCAAAGTAGAGACCCTGGTTGGATATTTAATTGTCGATAGGGCGCAGGTTGTGCGAATTGTCGATAATGTCATTACAGAAGACACGCAAGAGTATGTACCAGAGCAGATACGCGAAAGCTATACTCCGCCACCGATGCCTAAGCTAGCACAACCACGATATACATCTTCAAATAACTCTGCAAGCAATGCTAGCGCAAAATTTTCTGGCAATTGTGTCTTGGTTGGTAATATTTCAGAAAAAAAGGATGGGCAGGGAAACATAATATTTGATGGTGAAATTAAAAACATAGGTGGACGTAGAGCAGATTTTGTAAAAGTAGACTTTGTTTTTAGGAAGAACTGGAGTGGTGAAACAAAAACTCTGACCACTTTTGTTAAGGGTTCATATAACACTTTTGACACAGGGATTGTTTCAGATGCGAGCCTTCTTCCTGGAGCCGTAGGTAAATTTGATCTTTATGTTCCCCAGGATTTTGGAGCGTTCATTGGATATTCTTATGTAATAGATTGGGAAGAATATCAATAATACCTCTCTAATGTAGATGAAAATAAAATTATATATCGCTTAATGGATTTTAATCGCAGACACATTGCTATTATTTCAGCCCTGGTTCTTTCTTGTTTATTAATAGGAGGAACCCGAGTTGCATATACACGCCCAGGATTGATGATGCGCATTCCTACATCAAGCAATAAAAAGACCCCATATCTATTTAGAACAGGAGTATCGGTTGAATATCACAACCTTAATCCTTTTAATACTGCAAAAGGTGCGTTCTTTGAAATGGAGGTTGGTAAAGGGTTTAGTGCTGGTTTTTCCGCTGTTATACCTGGAGACACAACAAGGTTAAGTAACCTAGAAGAGTCTCAGTATGACGCTCCTGCTGAATTTGGTTTTCATTTTCAACAGCGAGTTTATAAGTATAATGATATCTCTGTTTCAGTCGGTCTTCAAGATGTGGTTTTCCAAAGCGAACAGACCTCAGAAGAAATGCTTAGCTTGAACACCTCTCTTCTTTCTGCCTTTGTTGTATTATCAAGTCAAAAAGACTTGGGCGAGTATAAGTTTGATACATATTTTGGTTTTGGAACTGGTGGATTAGCACCAGTTGCTGCAGATACTCTTCCAGCATTATTAGATGCTAATGGAGCTGTCATTACTGACTCCACTGAAAATAATGCGGGCGTATTTGTAGGCTTTTTAATGAAAACCCCGTACTTTGCAAGGCGGGGTGGAATGGATATTGTGGGTGAATTCGACGGGACAGGTGTCAATGTGGGACTCCGCATCCCCCTTACCTCGGATTACCGCCTGAACCTAGGGTTCACCCACATGGAAAAATTACCAGAATGGGGCAATCGCTATTGGTCTGGCCATCCAGGCTTTACCTTGGGACTTGATATGGCTGTACCTAGAGACCCTAGGCAGCGAGTTCAAAGTGGACCTTCTAGTCCTACCAATATATATGGGCCTAGTGGTGGTATTAATAAAAGATTTGATGATAGCATACCAATACATAGAGATTCCACTGTTGCTATGGCAAATGTAGCAGTATCAACACTTAGGGATTCTATGGCCCTAATGAATAATGAAATGAGGAACCTACTTGTTCGTCTTAATGCAATGGAACAAAATAGTAAGTTTTTATCTGATTCATTAACATCCCTTAAATTGGAAACTAATGTTTCTGAAAAAAACATGAATGAAGCGATGAGATTCTTATCTCGATCATTAAGGTTCTTCTATGCTGGGGACTATAGAGAGGCCTTAAAAGAGGTAGACCTCGCCTTAGAATTAAATCCTGATTTAGCATTAGCATATGCCAGAAGAGGGTCAATCTACTATAAATTAGGAGATGTACAGAGAGCTACTATAAACTGGAATCTGGCGTTGCGCCTCGATCCAGAGTATACAGATGTTCGTAATATTCTGAAAGCTCTGAACGAAAATAAATTAAAATCTACAAGCATTATGGAGGAGTGACCTTATGGATATTGCTCTCATTATAGGTGTTGTTTTAGGAATGGTCTTTATGATAGGCAGTATTGCCTATGCGTTATTTGTTGAGGGTGCAGCAGGTGGCTTTGGAAATTTTGTTTCTATCCCAAGTTTTGGCATTGTAATCGGAGGAATGATAGCTTCAGTCATGGTAGCTTTTCCTATGTATCATGTAGCTGCGCTTGGTAAGGCGATTGGTGCTGTACTGAAACCAGCAGATGATAAAATGGGTCCATTGGTAGATGAGGCTTGTGATGTTGCTGAGTATGCAAGAAAAGGGCCAGCTGATTTGGAAAAATCTGTTGATACAATAAAAACCTATTTCTTTAAAGATGGGGTACAAATGGTAGTAGATGGGTACTCTTTAGATGAAGTAACAGATATTTTGGAAACAAGAATTGAATATCGCGAAAAGCGTGAGAAGGTTCAAACAGATATGCTAAAAGCGATGGGTGATCTCTCTCCTGCTTGGGGTATGGTTGGGACCCTTATTGGTCTTGTCCTTATGTTGGCTGGATTTGGCGGAGAGGGTGGTGCTGATAACCTTGGTGGTGGTATGGCTGCAGCGTTGATAACTACTCTTTATGGTGCTGTTGCTGCAAACCTATTCTTCTTACCTATGGCCCAAAAGATGGGAAATAAAACCACACAGACCTCCATGTCTGCAAACTTACTTGTGGAAGCAGCACGTCTCATTCACCAGAAAAAACATCCAATTATTGTACGAGAAAAACTAAATTCTTTTATCCCACCTGCGGAGTGGAAACGAGATTAGTCTAAATGGGAATGACAGCTGGAGAAAAGAAGGCCTGGAATAAAGGCTTTGAAGAAGGAGTAAATTCTGTTGAAGAAGGACTTCCAGGATGGTTTGGAACTTTCGCTGATATGATGACGCTTCTCTTTGCTTTTTTTGTGCTTCTAGCGGCTATATCTACTATGGATCCTGTAAAACTGCAGGAGATGGCAAACTCACAGGGGAAATCATTAGGTAGTAAAATAAAGGCTCAGGGGAAAGCAGAAGAAGAAGGAGAGTTTGAGCCAATAAAAAATCTTGCAGCTATGAAAAAAGAGATGAAAGAAGCCATCGAAGAAATGAAAAAAGAAAATCCCGCTGGAGACCCGCCTATTGATATTGAAACTAGTGCAAAGGGTCTCATCGTGAATATCAAAGGAGATTTTGCTTTTCCATCTGGGAAGGCAGATATGAAGAAAGAGCTTGAAGAATTATTAGATACAGAAATTATTCCAAGGATTCAAGCCAGCCCATTTCAGGTTGAAGTAGCTGGGCACTCCGATAGTGACCCAATGCCAAAAAAATGGCAAAAATTCTACAAGAGTAACTGGGAGCTTTCTGCGGCTCGTGGTGCAACCGTGGTAAGGTATATGATTGAAAAAGGTGTTCCAGCTCCAAGGCTTTTAGCGGCAGGATATGGCGATTGGTATCCAAGGGGCATTGATAGTGTAAAAAAAGCAAACCCGATGTATAATCCGTTAACATTGACATGGGAAGATCCAATAGTTAGGGTAGACAAGCAAGGTAATGAAACAATTATGCCAACAGTTTTATCATTAAACTCTACAAAAAAGCAAAAATCAGCAAATAGAAGAATTCAGATTACATTTATTAATCCACCACACCATGGTAAAAAGAAAGGCCTAAAAGGCAAGGCGGCTAAGGATGCGGAACTTAGAGATCGTTCTGCCACAAGTTATATGGATGATTAAAGACTTTACAATGCGGAGTGTAAACACATACCAAGGAGTTTCACATGAACAAGGGTAAAAAACATATTAAAGCCATTATTGGAGTGGTTATTGGTGTAGCCTTGCTTTCTGCGCAGGCGAGCGGATATCTCTCTCAAAAACTAATGGTCGAAAATGATATCAGAGATCGAGTTAAAGAGGCTCTTTCAAAAGTAATCGACTCTCACAAGTATGTGATCAATGTAGATGTTGACTTGGAGATCCTTGATGAGGTTAATGAGCAGATAACAGTTTTTGCACCACGAGAATCAGGTCGTAGCCAACCGGTAGAAAGTTCTCCAGCAGAAAGAACAGCAGAGGCTCTTGTAAAGATTCAAAATAAAATGGTTCAAGATAATCAAACTGAGCAGGAAAGTTTTTCTATTGGATTGCCTATTCCAGGTTTTGAAGTAGATGTGGTTCGTCCAAAAACACCTAGTTCAAGGCCCTTGACTGAAAGCAATCCAATTTCTCCAAAAACTATGGACCCGATGGATAGTCCATCACAAGATTCTGCTGAAGAAGATAGAGATGTTGTAGACAAGGTTCTCTCAAGAAAGCGACCTTCTCGAGCAATTGTGAAGCGTATGGAGCTATCTCTGATACTTCAAGAGGGGGCAGCACCCGAATTAATAGAAAATATTAGACAGCTCACAATGGCCGCTTCAAAATTTGATAGAGACCGTGGTGATAAGCTAACAATCATGACAGCGAGTTTTAAAGAGCGCAGAGACCAAAGATCGGCAGAACAAATAATGCTAAAGAATATTGCTGAAAAGATAGATCTTCTAGAACAAAAAAGAGCATCTGAATCCACAAACTGGAGAGAAGATATTGAAAATTATAAAGAAGAGATATCTGTGCGAAGAGAAGAAGACCTTGCCCTTTTAGAGACCCAGCTTGAAGAACTAGATAAAAAGCGTTTACAAGAAGCTGCTGAATATGAGAAAAGAGAACTATCCAGGAAAGACTCGATTAGAAATTCTAAACTGGAATCAGAAATTAATGCCTTAAAAGATATGCTAGCAGTAAACCAGTCTACAGAAAAAGCAAAAGCAACCGCATTAGACTCCACTCGATTTGCAATGCTTGATAATGAATTGCAAAGCCTAAGAAAGATGTTACTCCAAGCAATGTTGCAGGATTCTCTAGAAGCGCAAAATCAAGCGCAGGCTCAGATAGAAGCAGAACTACAAGAACGTGAAAAAGAGAAAGCAGAAAGGGACTCGTTAATAGCAGAAAAAATTGCAGCTCTAGATGCGGTCCAAGCTGACTTAGATGCTCTCGAAGCTGAAACTTCTTCAGGATTGGATACTAAGACAATTATGTTATTTGCATTTGGTGCCGTGATAGCTGCGCTTATTGCAATGATGGTTCTACAACGTAGGTCAGGGCCACAGCAAGCCTATCCGCCAATGCCCTATCCTCCTTATCCTCCTCCTAGGCCCAGAAAGAGAAGAAAAAAGAAAAAACCTGCTGCTCAACAAGAGCAGAAGGAAGAAAAGAAAGAGGAGGAACAAAAACCAAAGGAGCCATCAGAGAAGCCAGAAGTAAAAGAAGAAGAGGTCGCTGCTGAAACTACTTCTGAAGATATCGTATCATCAGAGGAAAATGATGGCGAGCAGCATTCGCTTGAAGATGATCCAAATGTTTTAAAAAGTGAAATAGATGATATACGAAAATCTGTCGTTTCTATGAGTGTTGGCCAGCCTACAAGGACATCTACTATTGTTAAAGAGTGGCTTGAGCAACCCGCTCCTGAAGCGCCCTCTCCCGAACCCGAAGAGTCATCAGGTGGCGATAGCGGCGGAGATGAAGAAGAAAGTAGCGAATAAAAAAGTTAAGGAAATAGACCATGATTAACGATTATCATATGCTTTCAGGCCTTCAAAAAGTTGCAATTCTTTTCTCTGTTGTTGGAGAAAGTTTAGCAATGTCATTAATTAAAGGTTTGTCTAAAACAGAAGTTAGAAAAATACGCTCTACAGTAAGATCAATGGGGACGGTATCCTTTCTTGTAAAAAAACGTGTGATGGAAGAATTCTATTTTGGGTTCTTAGCAGAACAGGATGAGACGAAAGAAGATGGTCCCATTCAGCCATTTGATTTTTTAGAAGATCTCAATGATGAGCAAATGTTTGCTCTCCTTGATAAAGAAGAGCCTCCAGTTATTGCCATGATACTTGCTCAGTTAGAAGCTGATAAAAAAATGACCGTGTTAAACAAACTAGAACCAGAATTAAAAGGTCAGGTCCTAATTGAATTAGGCTCTTTGGATGATATTCCGCTTGAGGGAATTATAGAGGTTGGAGCAAGATTAAAAGAAAAATCAACCTATCTTCCACGCACTGCTGACTTTTCAAGAGGCGGTGCTAAAGAAATAGCCGATATGTTGAGTGATATGTCATCAAATGACCAAGAAAGATATATGCAGACCCTTCAAAATGAGGATCCTGAGCTTTACGCTGCTGTAAAGGTCTTATTTCTTACATTTGAAGATATCATGGAAAAATTCCCAGAAGATCAAGTTCGAACTCTTTTAAATTCAATTGAACTAGACACCCTTCCAATTGCTTTTAAAGGTTTGGAAGAAGAAAAGATAAATGAATTAAAAGACATGCTTCCTCAGAAAAAACAGGCAATGTATAATGAAGATTTAGCTTCAAAACCTCAACCAAAAAGAGAGGTTGATAATGCCAGGAAATTATTTGTTGATGCTGTGAAACAGATGGAAAAAGACGGCGCTATAAACCTAGAGGATATTCTTTCTGGTGGAGAAATGATAGAATAAGATTTATTCAATACAAAATTAACTAGCTGTATATAAAAAGCCCCTCCAAGCAGGGGCTTTTTATTCATGGTTTATAATTAGTTATTATTTAATTCAGCTTGAGCTGCAGCTAGACGAGCAATTGGCACCCTATATGGTGAGCAACTAACATAGTCTAGTCCATTCTCTTTACAAAAGAGGATTGATGCTGGGTCTCCACCATGCTCACCACAGATACCAATTTTTAGATTATCATTAACACCGCGCCCATATTTAACAGCCATTGTTACTAATTTACCAACTCCATTTGTATCTAAGCTTTGAAATGGATCTTCCGGAAGAATATTTCGCTCTAAATAATCAGGAAGAAATGAGCCTATATCATCACGACTAAAACCAAATGTAGTCTGTGTAAGGTCATTGGTTCCAAAGCTGAAAAACTCTGCATGTTCTGCAATCTCATCTGCAGTTAGGCAAGCTCGTGGTAATTCAATCATTGTACCCACTAAATATTTAAGCTCTATTTTATACTCGTTATTTATTTTATCTGCAACCTTGCGGACAATTTTTTCTTGGTCTGTGTATTCTGAAACCGTTCCTACAAGCGGAATCATGACTTCAGGCAGTACAGATTTTCCTGCTTGTGTTAACTCGGCGGTGGCCTCTAGAATTGCAGTAACCTGCATCTCTGTTATTTCAGGATATGCGATACCCAGCCTACATCCCCGATGTCCAAGCATTGGATTAAGTTCATGTAAAGCTGATATTCTACTTTTTACAGTATTTATTTCAACATTAAGACTTTTTGCAAGTTCATTTTGTTGTTCTTCTGTGAGAGTCATGAATTCATGTAGTGGAGGGTCCAAAAGTCTTATTGTTACAGGTTTCCCTTCCATGGCTTCTAATATGCCTTTAAAATCTTCTTTTTGAAATGGGAGTAGCTCCATAACCGCATCACGTCGACTTGTCTCATTATCCGCAAAAATCATTTTTCGAATTGCCAGAATACGTGACTCATCAAAGAACATATGTTCTGTTCTACAAAGCCCAATCCCTTCTGCTCCAAACTTTATTGCTTGGGCAGCATCTTCAGGACTTTCAGCATTAGTACGAATTTTCATTTTTCTTATTTCATCAGCCCAAACCATTAACTCCTTATATTCAGGATGTGTATCGGGGTCTGCAGGAATAAGGTCAAGCTGGTCATTGTATATGTTACCAGATGTGCCATTCATCGTGATCCAGTCTCCTTCCTCTAGTTTGGTATCACCAATCTTCACCTCCCTATCTTGAGTGTTGATTTGAATTGCGCTGCAACCTACGATACAGCACTTTCCCCAACCTCTAGCTACTAGTGCAGCGTGGGAGGTCATACCCCCCTTGGCTGTTAGGATGGCTTCTGCGGCATGCATCCCATGAACATCTTCAGGAGATGTCTCATCTCGAATTAGAATAACCTTTTCTCCTCTCTTGTGCCATTCTTCTGCATCGTCAGCAGTAAAAACCACACGACCGGTAGCACCCCCGGGTCCTGCGGGTAGTCCCTTAGCAAGCAATGTTGCTTTTTTTTCTGATTCTGTATTAAGCATTGGGTGCAGAAGTTCATCTAATTGTTCAGGCTTTACCCTTGCTAAAGCAGTTTCTTTATCAAGCATTCCCTCATGTTTCATTTCAACAGCCATTTTTATAGCCGCTGAGCCATTTCGTTTTCCAACCCTGGTTTGCAACATCCAAAGTTTGCCTTCCTGAATGGTAAATTCTATATCCTGCATATCAGAGTAATGCTTTTCAAGATCTTTACGAATTTTATTTAACTGAGCATAGATATCTGGCATGCTCGATTCAAGGGAGGTCAAATTTTTTGTTTCTTCAGTTTTTGTATCCTCATTCAAAGGATTCGGTGTGCGAAGTCCAGCAACTACATCTTCACCTTGTGCATTTACAAGCCATTCTCCAAAAAAAATATTTTCTCCAGTGGCGGGATTACGAGTAAATGCAACGCCAGTAGCAGAATCTTCGCCCATATTGCCAAAAACCATAGTTTGGACATTGACAGCAGTCCCCCATTCATGGGGTATGTTTTCAATACGTCTGTAATTGATCGCTCTTTCTCCATTCCAACTTGCAAATACAGCTTTTATACCACCCCATAATTGTTCCATTGGATCATCTGGGAACTTGCTTCCCAGAGTTCTTTCAATTTCATCTTTAAACATCTCTGACAATTCTTTCCAGTCATCACCGGAAAGGTCAGTATCATTACTGTATTGTTTACTTCGTTTGTGGTCTTCTATTAAGGATTCTAATTTGTGTCTTATACCCTTACTGTTTTCAGGCTCAACACCAGCTGCTTTTTCCATAACCACATCGGCATACATCATAATTAACCTTCTGTAAGCATCGTATACAAAGCGCGCATTTCCGGTTTTTGAGATTAGACCAGGAATTGTTTTGGAGGTTAGGCCAACGTTTAAAACAGTCTCCATCATCCCCGGCATAGATTGTCTAGCGCCTGACCTTATTGACAGTAAGAGTGGGTCTCCAGGGTCACCAAAGTTTGAGCCCATTATATTTTCAGTTGCAACAAGAGCATTCTTAAGCTGGTCATTTAATTCTTCAGGAAATGTCATATTATTATCATAATAATAGCCACAGACATCAGTAGACAGCGTAAATCCAGGAGGAACCGGGATTCCAAGATGATTCATTTCAGCAAGGTTTGCTCCTTTACCGCCTAAAGTATTCTTCATTTCAGCAGTTCCATCTGCTGATTCATTACCAAATAGATATACGTATTTCACTTATTTCATCCTTATGTTAAAAATTAGAGTTTTTATATGTTTTGTTTTTAGAAGTCGGGAGAAAAGTATCTTATCTCTTTAAGGTTTCCGCTTTTATCATAAAAGAACCACTTATCAACCATCTTACCTTTTTTGTATGCTCCTTGCATCTCTTTTCTTGCCCTATCAAAATCCCACCAGCTTGTCCAGGTTGCATCTTTTTTACCACCAGCATAATATCCTTCTGTAAGACGACCATCTTCAAACCAGGCTGTCCATTGTCCCTCTTTTATACCATTAGAGAAAGTACCCTCTTGTACCTTATTTGCTTCATCATTCCAAAATATCCATAAACCATCTGCATTTCCATTTATGAGCGACCCCTCTTTTTCTTTCACGCCATTTTGATGATAAAATGTCCAGGCCCCGTCCATGATGCCTTCGTTATATGTCCCATGAGACTTAATGTGTTCATTGTCATACCACTCGGTCCACTTTCCGTGCTTCTCTCCGCCTTTGAAGCCACCCTGCTCTTGTTTGCCACCACTCCACGGAATAGTTGGCTCAGGCTTAGGCACATCAACTAAAATAATTTCAGGCACATCTTTTCCACTTGGAAACCACTTCACCCACTGTCCATCTTTTTTACCATCTTTGGTTCTGCCTAAAAACAGATAGTCAGCCTCAGGGTTTTCTTGGGTAATAATTCCTGTAAAGGGGTTATCCTCGCCTAATTTATAAAACATAGACTCTCTTTCTACTAGGTCTTCTAAGGAGATATGTTCTAATCCAGACCCAAAATCAAAGTCAAAATCTTTATCACCCTCTTTATTCCAATACGTCCAAACCCCCTCTGGAAGACCTTCTTGGAAGAATCCTTCACGTTGCATTTTCCCATCATCATAGTAATAGGTTGTAAGGCCTTCTCTGACCCCGTTTTGATGGAAACCCTGTTCCTTGATTTGGTCAAGATTTGAATACCAAATAACCCATGGCCCTTCTGGGGTATTCGATTTATAAGTTGTCATAGTACTGCGATATCCATTTTCCCAAAATGTACTTGGCCCATCAAGTTTTCCATTTTTATAAAATTTCTCTTCTTGTTTTTCTTCAGGTGTAAGCCATAAGGTAGACCGTCCATCTCTTTTACCACCTGAAAAAGTTATTTCTTCTGCAACCGAGCCATCAGGTGCGAAATATTCCCATAAGCCATTCTGCTCATCATCAAGGTAGTTGCCCTCTGATTGTTTCACGCCAGTATCAAACCACCAGGTCCAGACGCCATTTTTTCGGCCATCCACATAATACCCTTCCATTTCTTTATTGTCATTGAGATACCACCACCAGTTCCATAGTTCCTCATCATTTTCTGCTTTGTATGTTACTCCATTATAGGACCATGTACCATCTGTGAAATTTAGGTTGTGGTCGTGCTCGAACCACCAGGTCCATCTTCCTTGTGGTTCTCCTTTGTTATAAGATTGCTCCATATGTAGGTGACCATTAGGGTACCAATATTGATAATTTCCATCAGCAACACCCATATCGAATGCCCCCTTTTCCTTAAGGGTGCCATCCTCGTACCAGAGAGTCCAATCCCCATGTTTTTTACCTCTATAATAAATTCCTTCTACTTCCTTTTGTCCGTTTCGATACCATTGAACCCATTGTCCATCTCTCCGGCCTGCTTGAAAACGACCCAGTAATAAATAATCTTTAAGACCTCCTGATTCGACAACTATTCCAGTATAGGGTTTATGTTTACCTATCTTATAAAAAGTACCATCACGCTCCTCTAATTCTGCAATACGGACTCGATCGAGTCCAGAACCATAATCAAATCTAAAATCTTCTTTTCCATCAGCGAAGTAATATGTCCAGCTTCCCTCTGGTTCATTACCACGGATTATTCCCTCTCGGTCTTTATTTCCATTCTCATGCCAAACAGTTACTAAGCCATCAAGAATTCCATTTACATAAGTTTCTTCTCCTTTTTTACGGTCAGCTGTACTCCAAGATATCCACAATCCATGTTTAACACCGTTTTTATAGTTGCCTTCTTTATCTTTTACGCCGTCAGGCCTCCACCAGCTCCACAGACCATCCATTTCGCCATTGGCATAATTTTCCTCAGCTTTTATAATTCCATCATCATACCATAGTGTCCAAAGTCCATGTTTTACGCCATTTAAATACTCCCCTGCAAGGGTCTTATAATTATCAAAATTCCAAAATACATATGACCCGTTTTTAATCCCATTACTATATGTTATTTCTTCTGTTTTTCTTCCATCATCCTCCCAGTATGTCCACTTATTATCTAACTTATTATTTAAGTAGGCACCACTTTTTTCTTTAACTATTCCACCCTCATACCAAGATGTCCATTCACCATTAAGTTTTCCATTTTTATAAGTAGCTTGAAATTTTTTGTTTCCATTGTCGAACCAGGAAGTCCACACACTATCTCGCTCGCCACTAGAAAACTTTCTTTCTGATTTTTTTGCTCCATCGCTAAACCACTGGATCCATAAACCGTCTTGTTGTCCATCTAAGAATCGCGTTTGCTCTTTTTTAATCCCGGTTTCGTAATACCAGACCCAGGTCCCATTTTGCTTGCCAGTTTCATACACGCCTTCTTCAGATTTGTTGCCGTTCTCATGCCATCGAATTATGGTACCATTGAGTTTTCCAGAAAGATAATTTGATTCTTCTTTACGCATACCATTGATATACCAGTTTGTCCATAGACCCTCTCTATTTCCTAATGCGTAAGAGCCTTCCATTTGTTTTTCAGGGGGGTCGTAAAAGGTATCACCATCTAAGTCGCGGATAACAGTCTCTGTGGAGTCCCATTGGCCATTGTTTTCCCCTTCATCTTGCGTGTTGGGTTCTCCATCTTCGCCATAGTCTTCATATACTTCACCCTCATACCAAAATGTCCAGAGGCCATCCCGAACACCATTGGTGTAATTGCCTTCTGTTTCGAGTGCCCCACTAGGGTAATATGTCTTTACTAATCCATCGTTCTGGGCAAGAGCCATTGACGATAGAATGAACGAACTAACCAGTATTTTCCGCATGGTCAAATCCTCATTATCTGAGTATGTAAAAAAAGGGTTTGAGGATGATTTATCCCCCTCTCGGATACCTTTTGTTCCCAATATTAAGACTAAGAGACATTAAAGTCAAAAAAATTTATAAAAAATCAATCACCCTTATTTAAGCGTATCCAGAAGCTTTGACCAAACTTGTCATTCAAATTTATAAGTCCCTCATTTGAATTATTTGTTCCCAAAAAGGCAGTCTCTGTCTCAAACTTATTATTTGTTCTTAGATAACCGCCTCCATCACGGCCATTGCCTAGATAGGTAGTCATCTTACCAAACTGGTTGTATGTTCTAAAATAACCACTACCAAGGAATGTGCCAGTTTCTCCTGCCGCATCATAAACACGTAATTGACCAGAGCTATCTGCACTAGTGCCTAAATAAACAGTTTCTTGGCCATTAAAATTATAAGTACGTAAATAACCACCACCACTTGTTCCTGTTCCTAGAAAAAGGGTTCTTTCTCCAAATTGGTTGTAAGCCTGATAATATCCTTCTCCAAGATAGGATGATGTTTCACCATCTTTATTGTATATTCGAAGCTGCCCAGCATGATCTGATCCAGTACCTAAATAAGAGGTTTCTTTCTGAGAATTGTTATAGGTCCGGATATATCCACCACCCATACGGCCTGTGCCAACATATGCTGACTCATCCCCATTTCCATTATATGCCCTCATATAGCCACCGCCATCTTTTCCTGTACCAATAAATAATGTTGGCTCTCCGTATTGATTATAGGTTTGCATATATCCATTACCTAAATAACCCATAATTACGCCACGGTCATCCTCTATTGTAAGACTGCGCACAACTAAATGACCTAATTCGTCAGTTTTCGGTCTTAATCCTAAAGTAGTATATATGAGAAGTATTGCTAAAGCACCAATTAACATACTTTTTGGATCAATGACTTTCATAATTATCTCCGGTGATTAATTGCAATTGATTGTCCACTGGCTAATTTAATCATATTCATAGGTATTAACCCTAATAGGAATTTCTCGGTCTCCAGTCCTTCCGCGTCTTACCATATCATACTGTCTTATCTCTGAAACTCTACCTTTACCATCATAGTAATATACATTTTTTTCTAACACTTTTTCTTTTCCATCTAGGATTGCCTCGATATACAAACGCCCTTCATTATCTAATAGCACTTCTCTTAAAGCACTTAGTGTTAAAAGGGAATCTGAGCGATAGTCGTATGTTTTAAAATTATCATCATCGAACACTGTGCTTAGCCTTTCTTCAATTGTTCCATATTCATTGTATGAGGTTGTGCCAACACGACGACCTAGTATGTCATATTCGTAGGTCCTGGATCCAAACGCTTGGCCAAGTCTACCAACGGATACCTCTTGAGTTAATTGGTTGAATTCATTGTGAAAATAAACAGTTTGAAATATTACTGAAGGGTCAAAATATTCTCCTCTTTTTATAGGCTTTTTAAAAGGGTCAAGGTCATAGGTAGAAATAACTAAAACATAATTGTTGTATAATTCTTTTCTTTCTAAAACAGTACCAGTAGAGTCATAACTATAGCTTTCACCCCAAATCATTTTGCCAGAGTCACCCTTTTTGGTCATCATGTCGGTATTAATAGCGTGAAGGGGGTTATACCGTATTCGCTTTATACGATTACCAGAATCATCGTATTTCTGGTACTCTTTCCAATAAACGCTATCATTGGCATCAGATAGCGTTGTGCTGATTCTATTGCCTTGCTTATCATATTCAAAGCCATAGGATAAGACGATTTCTTTATCATAGCTACGCTTTAGTTTAAGACCTTCATTGGGGCCAGAAACGTATACATATTTTTTACTTAAAGGAAGAGTGTGACTATAAATTGTGCTGTCGGTCATCAGTCCATTTGAATCAAAAGATATAACAATTGAATTTTTCAGTTCTTGTGTTTCGGTACCAAAACTTTCAAAAACATGAAAAACTTTTATCGTAATTGATCTCGAACCGCTGAGAATAGAAGCCGATAATAAAAAGATATAAAAACAATATTTTGAATTGGTCAACATATTAAAATTTTATTAAGACTGTTATTTAAATCAAATGTTGAATTTTAACCCAAAGGTGTATTTACTTAATAGATAACATCCATAAAAAATGCCCACCCATTTACCATATAATATCCCTGTATTAAGTGGCTTAATAGTTTTTCTATAATTGGTCATATCAGATGAATAAGGGTGACTTTTTGAATCCATTGGTTTGGCGGTATATTGCCATAAGTGATATCCGAAAGTAGTAACGGAGTTGATTGTCTTAGTTTCATAGGACTCGCTTAAATACATTTTATGGTAATTATCATAGCCGATTATATGATCACCACCATCAATTAGGTTCATAAAGATATTCGATAGCTTATTTGATGTTATTACGGGTTCAATTCCAATAATGAAACCATCCACCTTTAATAATCGCCTAAACTCCTTAAACAGAACCTTACACTTGCTTGAATCAATATGGTGTAAGCACAATGAAATAAAGATTATATCAAATGATTTATCTTGAAAGGACAATTGGTCATCTTCATTTGATATATAAGAGATCTCTTGAAATCGATAACTGGGGAACTCATGTTTAGATTCTAAAACACGGCTCTTATCTACGTCTACACCAGTGTAGTCTTTAGGGTGGAAGAGAATTGAGTTCGTTCCAATACCCGAACCAAAATCAAGAACACTATCCCCTTCAGTATAAAATCCGCTTACAAAATCATAAATATTACTCCCCTGCAGAGGGACAACAAGATGTTTATAAACGAAGGTTTCCATTTTTCTAAAAACATTTATTTTCATACACTTTCCATAATCTTAGCATAATCTTATATCTGATTTTAATAGAAAATATAAGCACTAAAGTATTATATAATAAGAGATATCCAATTTTAGTTATCTCTTGCTTTAAATCTAAATTGTAGGCTAAAATTCAATAAGCTTCATTTGGCTTACTCATGCGGAGTTCTAATTGAATTATACATTTATAAAATGTGCAATGGTGCTTATTGCATCATCATTAATAGGGTCAACCCTAAAGGATGTTAGCTATAGCATTAAACAAAATGGTATCATGGTCAACTTAGACTATACCGATGCAATAGATGATGATGATATTATTGGTTGGAAATCAGACAGGGGTTGGGTTTATTTAACTTTATTAGGAGTGCGGGCCCCTAAAAACAAAGTTGCTAATCAAAACTTTTCTGGAGATGTCAAAAAAATAGTCATAGATGACTTTGACGAATCCACTCAACTTGCTATCCTTATAAGAAGGCCTATCTTGGGGTATGATATTATCAATTCGAAAACCTCTCCAAGTACAATAGTTTTTATTCATACCGAAATGAAAAAATCAGAAGTTGCTTCTTTAAAACAGCATATTGAAGAAGAAGGGACATCTGTATTTAATGTTGCAAAATCATCTGGGTTTCCAAAATATAATACGAATTTTAAAAATGCTTTTGATGAGGCAAGAAATGAATTAGGCCCAAATGCGATTTTTGAATATCATGGGAAGTTATACACGACTAATCATCCAGGGGAGAAGGAGGTTTTAGCAAAATCTATTCTAATGAAAAAATCAGTAGGTCCAATTAAAAATGGAGAGCTTGATAATTTTACAATACGAAACTTCAGTGAAAACAGTGTTACAGATAGCCTGATTAAAGAAGTATACATCAATAAATCAACGGGAGAAACCCTAACTGAAACAATTGAAGATTTATCTATTGCCAATAATGATATAAAGGCTCAATCAGAAGAAAGTGCCAATAAAGACGATGGGTGGTTCAGTGGCGATTTCCCAACATACAGTCAAACAACAAATAAACCAGTTATTGAAAAACAATTTCCAGTACAAAAAGACACGATAATTCAAAATCAAAAACCTGTGCTAGTTGAATCATCCCCCAAACTGGAAATGACTAAAAAGAAAAATTGGAAAAACATTTTTAATATTTTTAAAAGAGAGAAAGCCATATCTCAAAATAATGATGAGTTAGAAAAAAATATTAATAGTGATTTAAATCCCGTTGAACTTGCCACGGCAAATGATATAGCGGATTCGTTAAGCAATAACTTTTCAGATTTTCAAACAAAATTTATTCCACCAAATAACCAAAATATAAAAATGGAAGCCATTGACCAATCAGGTTATGTTATTTCAGAGACCCAATTATCAGACACTAATATTGTACAAATATTAGAATTAAAAGATTTTTCTGAATCTGAAAGGAATACTTTTCATGAGCTACAAAAAGAATATATTCCAAAAGAATTATACTATAAGCAAGATACATCAGCATTTTCTCAACTCTATGAACCTTCAACGCAGGAGCCGGACACAAATATCATTGAAGCTTGGTTTACAGATGAAGATCTAATTCCAGATGATTATGATGCGCGGCACCTTCAAACGCAACATGTTCCATCAAGAAATAATATTAATAATATGACTATTATTCCACTAGAAGATTCATTCTTACGTGAATCTTTTCCCCTAGATCCAGAATTTACCGACCCACCTGTTTTGGATAAACGTTTGAAGACCAGATATAAAAATAAGGATTTAATTCTTAAACCAAAGTCAAATAAGGATATGCCTTTCCAACCCAATACAAAGGAAAGTAATACATGGTTGAGCTTTTTTTCTGACCAAAGCGACTCTATGAAAGAATCTTTAAAATGGGATTTTAAAGAAGAAAGCCAAGTCCCCCCCTTTTTGCAAACGCAAAAAGAAGTTCTAGATTATTCTTCAAGTGACAATGGTAAATATAGATGGAAAGATTCATACCCGGATAACCAGACAAAACAAATTGTCGATCGTCAATCGGACCCTGGCTTTATGTACTATTATAATGGGGGTATACGGGTCCAAGCTAATATGGCAGGGGTCCCTATTTATATTGATGGTAACTATGTAGGAGAGACCCCCCTAGCACGACCAATCCAAGTTGAGCCAGGCTGGCATCAAGTCAGTGGTTTTTCCCCTGTTTACACACATCTAGCATCAGCACAGGGGTTGCAGTTTGTGGCCTATGACTCAATCATTCAAAATAATGAAATGTATGGAGCAAAGACGGTATATACTGAAGCAGGTAAACTGGAAACTGTTGAGTTACGATTTAATAAAATGGGTGATAAGCCTAAAAAATGGTCAGAAATGGAAGGCGGGATGAATATTGGGGCCCCAATGTTTATCCTTCTAATCGGTATGATTACATGGGCCATGTGATTAAGAATTGCCTTGACGACTCTAAGTAACTTCTTTCCAGATGTCTATTCATCGTAGAACTCGTTCATTTATTTTATCAAACCTTACAAATCCTGATAATAGACTGATTGGGATGGAAGAAGAATGTATTTTACATAATCAAAAGGGCAAAAGAATCCCTGTCAATCTAGGGGAAGAGTTTTCAGCAACTGACCTGCTTCATATTATGAATGATAAAATAGGATCCAATGGACAGTATTCCTTGGAGCCTGGCGGGCAGCTAGAATGGTCTAGTCCCCCCTTTTTGAATTTAAACGATTTACAACTATCAATGGGAGCCCATCATGCTTTGCTTAGCGATGTTCTCCTCGATAATAATTTAAAGCTAATTGATTATGGCCTAGACCCTATTACTACACCTGAAGAAATAAACCTCATTGATAATAAAAAATACCAACTCATGGATAAGAGCATGGAGAAAAATGGCTCGATGGGTAAATGGATGATGAGAAACACAGCTAGTATACAAGTGAGTTTTGATGCAATAAGTGAAAGGGACATTGAAGAAATGGTTTTTGTCGCTGATTGCTTACATCCCATAGCTGCATATTTATTTGCAAATAGTCCATACCAGAATGGAAAAGCAACAGAATCAAAAAACATCCGTAATATTATTTGGGAAAACACAGATCAGAAAAGATGTAGAAGTTTATTTGACCATGGAATTGGCATTCCAAATGGATTAGTCGATTGTTACATTGAATATATACTTAAAGTACAAAGTATTTTTAAACTAAATCTTCGAGGAGAGGTTGAATCATCAGACAAAAGTCATGGTGAAGTATTACAGAATTTATACGATAAAAAATGCCTGAGGGATAAAGATATTCAAGCAGCTCTTCATCAGATTTTTACAAACGTACGATTAAAAAATCTTGTTGAGATAAGGGGGGCAGACCGTACACCTAGAGGTTATGAAATGGCTCCAGTAGCATTTTGGACAGGGCTCTTAATGGAAAGGATGACAAGGACAAATGCTCTTAAGGTTTTGATGACATGGAATAACAATGACAGAAAATTATTTAATAAAGCAGGATTATCATTGGATAAAAGTCTACCAGGACCTAAGGGGAAAACTTATGAGGAATGGATCAAATGGGGTGGAGAATTGGCTCTAAATGGTTTAAGAAGAAGAGGGTTAAAAGAGGAAGTTTTATTTGATAAGTTTTTTAATAATGTAATTTCTTTGGGGCCTTTTAGTTTACAAGTACAGCATAATGAATCGACGTACAATACATAATTTAACTTGGCTGCCTATATTAATTGTAGGTATAGTGTCTGTTGGGCTAGGCGGCTTGTGGTGTTTACATCCAGAACCATGGTTATTGGACCAATTGCCGAATGAGATTCTTTTACAAACCAAATTCTCAGAGCTTTTTTCAGCAAATATTAATGTTCGTTTGCCAGATTACCTTATAATGATATACAGGTTTTTTGGTTGGTGGTTGATTGCATTGGGCCTATTAATTATAACGTATATACTCAATACACGAATGGGGACTAAATTTGCGAGGGATTCCATAAACATGGTTTTATTTATAGTTTTGGTTGGTCTCTACTATCTCGTTTTTAGTTTCATTCCAAAGTCACCATTTGTGCCCATACTTTATGGTTTTACTCTTCTTTTATCTTGTAGTGTTTATTTTTCTAGAAGACTAGGCGATTAAGGGGAGATTGCGATTCTTTGTGCCCAAATTGATTTATTGTTTTAATTTCGATTCTATAATTTCTACATATATATAGAATGAACTCATATTTTAATTCAACACTTTTTAGAAAAACTCTTGCAGGTGCCTCAGGACTATTTCTTGTGGTATTTTTAATTGGACACCTTGTAGGAAACTTACAATTGTTTATCCCTGGCGATGCTGGACAAAAACAATTTAATGAGTACGCTCTTTTTATGACAACCAATCCAGCTGTAAAGCTTCTATCCATTATAACATACACGTGCATCATACTGCATATACTGACAACCATAATTTTAGTCCGGCAATCATCAAAAGCAAGAGATGTTCAGTATTTGCATAAAAGTGGTAATGCAAATAGCACTTGGGCTTCTAAGAATATGGCTATCCTGGGAACATTGGTTTTGGTTTTTATTGTGATTCACCTTAGAAGCTTCTGGTATGAGATGCATTTTGGTGCAATTGGCTTAGACTCATGGGGAAATAAAGATTTACATACAGTTACTGTTACAGCATTCAAAGAACTATGGTATGTGCTTTTTTATGTTTGTAGTATGGGAGTTTTAGGTGTCCACCTAAAGCACGGAGTTGAGTCAGTTTTTCAAACACTAGGTGTTAAGACTCGCCGCTACTTTTCATTAATTCATAATACAGCATTTGGCTTTGCCTTAATTATCCCAACGGCCTTTGCTTGTATTCCGATTTATATTTATGTCACACAATTATGACATTAGATAATAAAGTTCCAGAAGGGCCACTTGACCAAAAATGGACAAACTATAAATCAAAGGTCCCACTAGTAAGTCCTGCAAATAAACGTCGACTAGAGATTATCGTTGTAGGTACAGGACTGGCAGGTGGTTCAGCGGCAGCTTCATTGGCGGAAATGGGCTATAGGGTTAAAACATTTTGTTTTCAAGATAGTCCACGTAGGGCACACTCTATTGCAGCACAAGGCGGAATAAATGCTGCAAAGAATTACCAGAATGATGGAGATTCTGTCTTTCGTTTATTTTACGATACCATTAAAGGAGGAGATTATCGTTCCAGAGAGGCAAATGTTTATCGATTGGCTGAAGTTAGTGCTAATATTATTGATCAGTGCGTAGCTCAGGGGGTCCCTTTTGCGAGAGAGTATGGTGGCACTCTAGATAACCGATCATTTGGAGGGGTCCAGGTATCTAGAACATTTTATGCTAGGGGCCAAACAGGTCAGCAGCTTCTATTAGGTGCGTATAGCGCTTTGAGCAGGCAAATTGCCAAAGGTAATGTTGCAATGTATAATCGGCATGAAATGCTAGATATAGTAAAAATAGATGGAAAAGCTCGTGGTGTTATTGTTCGAGACTTGGTCACTGGCGAATACCAAAGGCATTTTGGGCATGCGGTCGTCCTAGCCACAGGTGGATATGGTAATGTATACTATTTATCTACCAATGCAATGGGTAGTAACGTGACTGCAGCTTGGAAAGCTTACAAACAAGGGGCGATGTTTGCGAATCCTTGTTTTACACAAATACATCCAACATGTATACCTGTATCAGGGGAATACCAGTCAAAACTCACTCTAATGTCAGAGTCCTTACGTAATGATGGCAGGATATGGGTTCCCAAAAATAAAGACGATAATCGATCACCTGTAGATATCCCAGAGGGTGAGAGAGATTATTATTTAGAACGTCGTTATCCTGCTTTTGGAAATCTCGTTCCAAGGGATGTGGCTTCAAGAGCTGCAAAAGAAAGATGTGATGGTGGTTATGGCGTGGGTGAAACGGGGCTCGCAGTTTATTTGGATTTTAAAGATGCGATAGACCGACTAGGGAAAGATGTAGTATCTGCTCGTTACGGAAATCTCTTTGAGATGTATGAAAAAATTACCGGAGATAATCCATACTTAATGCCCATGAAAATATTCCCGGCAGTACACTACACAATGGGTGGTCTATGGGTAGATTATGATTTGATGACCACGGTACCGGGTTTATATGCAATAGGGGAATGTAACTTTTCTGATCATGGAGCGAATCGACTAGGAGCATCTGCTTTAATGCAAGGCCTGGCGGATGGTTATTTTGTTTTACCTTATACCATAGGGAAGTATCTATCGGAAGATATAAGAACCCCCTCTATTAAAACTGATCATGATGATTTTTTAAAAGCTGAGAAAAATGCTAGAGAAAGAAATCAAAAGCTCTTAAAGAATAATGGTAGTAGATCTGTAGAAAGTTTTCACAGAGAACTTGGTAAGATAGTTTGGGACCATTGTGGGATGTCTAGAAACACAAAAAACTTAACACAGGCTATTGAAGATATAAAATCATTAAGGAATGATTTTTGGGATAACGTCAAAGTACCAGGTCGCGATGATGTTTTAAATCCTGAGCTAGCAAAAGCAGGTCGGGTTGCAGATTTTTTTGAATTAGGTGAACTTATGATGAGAGATGCCCTTGGGCGAGATGAGTCGTGTGGTGGCCATTTTCGTGAAGAACATCAAACTCAACAAGGTGAAGCTTTGAGGGATGATGAAAATTTTACTTTCTCATCGGCATGGGAATTTAAAGGCGATAATACTCCACCTCTCCTCAATAAAGAAGAATTAACTTTTGATACAGTGCGCTTAACCCAAAGAAGTTATAAATAGTATGGATACATTAAAGTTAGAATTAAAGATTTGGAGACAAGACAGCCCAAAAGATAAAGGCGAGTTCAAAACTTACAAGGTTGATGGGCTTAATACACATATGTCTTTCTTAGAGATGCTTGATGTTCTAAATGAACAATTAATAGAATCAGATAGTGAGCCTGTTGCTTTTGACCATGATTGTAGAGAGGGCATTTGCGGAATGTGCTCTATGGTTATTAATGGTCGTCCCCATGGTCCGTTAAAGGGGACAACCACATGTCAGTTACATATGCGCCATTTTAATGATGGAGACACTATTACAATTGAACCTTGGCGGGCAAATTCATTCCCCGTTATAAAAGATTTGGTTGTAGATAGAAGCTCATTTGATAGAATTATTCAGGCTGGGGGTTATATCTCTGTTAATACTGGCAGTGCTCCAGATGGTAATGCTATGCCTATTGGTAAAGAGGTTGCTGAAGAAGCCTTTGATGCCGCAGCATGTATAGGTTGTGGAGCGTGTGTTGCGGCATGTAAAAATGCATCAGCTAGTTTGTTTGTTGCAGCAAAGGTTTCTCAATTAGCACTACTGCCTCAAGGACAAGCAGAAAGAGATGATCGTGTTGTTAATATGGTTTCAAAGATGGATCAAGAAGGCTTTGGGCATTGTACAAACACCGGAGCTTGTGAAGCGGAATGCCCTAAAGAAATTTCGGTAGAGTATATTAGAAAATTGAATTGGGAATATCACCGTAGCAATATTAAAGGTTAGTGAGGTTCTTTTTTTCTATCTACTTTAATTTAAAATTCACTGGTATGGAAATCCATACTCCAACAGCTCTTTCTCGCTGTTTTGCTGGCTTAAATCGAGTTCTTCGGATTGCCTCCATTGCGGCTTCATCGAGTCCTGTGTTGGGGACACCCTTAAGGATAAGAGTTTCTTTGACTCTTCCTTTTTGATCTATGAAAGCCTGAACTACTACAACTCCTTCTATTCCAGCCTCTTGGGCAATCTCTGGATATGTTGGCCTTATTGCGCTCATAGGAACAGGAGGGTCATCATAAGGAATGAATACAACTTTTGGCCCTGAAGGTGGCGGCGGTGGAGCATCTAAATTAGAAAAATCATCAAAATCTAACTCATCTAACGTTAAATCATCCGCAATATCTTCATCATCTGACGGCACCGGAATAGAGGGCCTTGCGGGTGGTGGTGTATTATCAATTTGCTGGGTTTGAGGGATATCAATGTTTTCAATAATAACCTGATCAATATCTTCAAACTCTAGACTGTTGCCAAACCTTGGAAATAATAGAAAATTAACAATAATCAAACCAATACCAAGTAAGGATGTAACTCTAATGACAATTGGATATTTTGCTTTGAGCGGATTTATAAATTTCATTAGTCAACTAATGTTTTTGAAGAATAATTTAATTTTAAAGCTTCAACCTCACGCAGATTCTCATGTATATCTGATACAAGACCCATCTCAGCTTCCTCATCTCCTTTAAGAGATACAACAATTTGGGGGTCTGCAACACGTTTATCATACATAACCAGTGAAACATCATCGACGCCCATCAAACGATCATCAATAGAAATCAAACCCTCTTTTGATACCCATACTTGAACCGTATGTCTTTTCGATTTCAATTTTTCAATTCGTTTTGCCTTAGGCAGATTTACAGGCAGACCTGAATATTCTTTGAGTACAGTTGTTACCATAAAAAAGACAAGGAGCATAAATATAATATCTGGCATTGAGGCTGTAGGAATCTCACTTGATATCTTTGTTTTTTTACTGAATTTCATCTTTAATTGCTATTTGCAATAGATATACGTTTTGCATCTGCCATTTTCAACTGATCAATAACTCTGACATAATCACTATATGCTGTCTTTGGGTGTGCCTTAACTGATATAACTAACTTGTCATTTGCTCTCATTCGTTCTCCCACAACGCGATGTATTTGTTCCACATTTGTGGGTTCCTCATCTAGCAATACCCTACCTTGTGAGTTTATAAGGCAGTTTAAGATATTTTCTTTACGGATTTCTATTTCCATGTCTCCTGGTGGAGGCAATACAATCCCCAGTCCTTTATCCGTATCAATAGTTGTTGTTACAAGAAAAAATATTAGAAGTAGAAAAGCAATGTCCGCCATCGAGGATGTAGGAATTTCACCACCTTTAAATCTTCTTTTTTTTGTCATAGTTCTATTTTGTGGATTCTTGTTCTTGCAGGTGGTCCATAATTTTTATGGACTGCTCTTCCATATCCAATACAAGCTTATCGATTCTGGCAACAAAAACATTTTGAAATGTTTGGATAATCATAGCAACAACAAGTCCAAATGCGGTTGTTAGTAGTGCTTGTGATATCCCACCTGCTACAACTGCAGGTGAAATATCATTTGCAGCTTTAATTGCATCGAATGCAGCAATCATACCAACCACAGTTCCTGTAAAACCAAGCATTGGAGCAATTGTTATAACAGCATTTAACCAGATCATATTCTTTTCTAAAAATGCCATTTCAATCGCGCCTGCATTCTGGATTGCTTTTTCAACCTCTTCCAGGCCTCGACTCATTTTAGTTAATCCAGCATGGAAAATAGCCGCAACAGGACCGTCTGTCTCTTTGCA